>CAMAYC010000056.1 GCA_945862125.1 Reyranella massiliensis 521 | reverse complement strand
GGATACTCGCCGTGATCCTGCAGGTATCGGCGCACCACCTCGTCGGCCGCGCGCGCACCGATGACCGAAGCGGTGCGCGTCGGAATGGCGCGCGGATCGATCGAGGTGAGATTCCGACCGGTCGGCAGGACGTCGGCGCGGCCGCGCGTGGGCGCACCGGCTGGTCCCGGCGCCACGCGTCGCCCGTCGAGCGCCGCCAGAAGCGCCGCGCGCTCGTGCCTACCGCAGGCGCGAACGGCAACATCGATTTGCTGTCGCAGTCCGGCGGAATCTTCGGTGCCCGACGCCAGCACCATCGCTTCGACCAGGGAGCCTTGCGCCTCGGCATCGGGTGCCTGTCCATAGACGTGCAGACCGTCGCGGATGCTCAGTTCCTTGATGTCGCAGAGCTGGGCATCGAGCTTCGCGATGGCAGCCTGGTTGGGCTCGCCGCGCGCGAGGCCGCATTCCGCCGCCAGGCCGCTCTTCCACGCGCGCTCGATGATCTCATCCTCGAGGAAGCGCAGGCGGCGGCGGTCGAGTCCGTCGGCCGACGCGTACTCTTCGACAAGGCCTTCCATCTCAGCCATCGCGCCGTGCAGGCCTGCTGCGCTGAGGGGCGGCGTGAGATGACCGATGGTGATGGCCCCCAGCCGACGCTTGGCTTGCACCGCCTCACCGGGATTGTTGACGATGAAGGGATAAATCACCGGCACCGGGCCCAGCACAGCCTCGGGCCAGCATTCGGCCGAGAGCGCCAGCGCCTTGCCCGGTAACCATTCGAGCGTGCCGTGGGTGCCGAGATGGATGAGCGCGTCGATCTTCTCCGCCTCGCGCAACCACGCATACATCGCGACATAGGCGTGACGCGGCGGGCAGGACATGTCGTGGTAGCCCGCCTTGTGATCGCCCGGTAAGCCGCGATCGGGCTGCAGCAGGACCAGTACATGGCCGCAGCGGAGGACAGGCAACTCGAACGCCTCGCCCACGATGGCAGGATCGCCGCCGGCATCACCCCAACTCTCGTCGATCGCGCGCTGCAGGCTCTCCGGCAGGGCCGCGAGCCAGGTCCGATAGACTTCCAGTGGAATCGTCACGCGCTCTGATTGGTCGAGCAGGAACCGCTCGATGTCCGCCGTGCGCCGTTCCGATGCGCCGGTATCGTAGCCTTCGGCGCGCAGCAGACGCAGGATTTCCGCCGCGCTCGCCGATGTATCGAGCCCGACGGCATAGCCGGTGCGGCCGCCGCGCGCGGGATAATCCGACAGGACCAGCGCCACACGCCGCGCCGACCGTGGCGCACGCGCGAGGCGCGCCCACGAGGCGGACAGCCGGGCGACGTAGTCGATGCGATCCGGCTCGGGCGCATGGCGGACGCTGCCGAACTCGATGCGGGGGTCGGCCGGCGTCTCGGCCTTGAACGAGATCGCCCGCGTCAGCAGACGGCCATCGAGTTCGGGCAGGACCACGTTCATGGCGAGGTCGGCCGGCGACAGGCCGCGCGGCGAGGTGGCCCAGCCCTCACGAGTGCTGCCCGACAGGACGACCTGCAATACCGGCGCGTCGGCGGCATCGAGCACCGTCGAATCGTCCTCGCGCCGCGCCGAGAAGGCGGTCGTGTTGAGAATGACGGCGGGCTTGCGCGCCTCGATCAAGCGCCCGAGTTCCGCCTCGACCGCAGGATCCTTCAGGCTGTTCACGGCAATGGCGAGCGGCGCCAATCCTTCGCGGTCCAGCGCTCCGAGGAGTGCTGCGATCGGCTCGATGTCGGCGGCCATCAGGTTGGAACGATAGAAGACGACCAGAGCGGACGGCCTGGGGTCCTTCGCCTGGCACAGCTCGCCAACCGGTACTGTGCGGCGATCGAGCGTGAATCCCGCGATCGGACCGATCGGCGCCGGCGGCGCCCAGTCATTGCCGCGTCCGAGCAGCGACCCGACAAAGTGCAGCGCCTGGCGAAGATTTTCCGTGCCGCCTTCGCGGAAGAACTGTTCGAGTCGCGCCAGCGGTTCGGCCTGGAGTGTCGAAACCGACACAAGCCGCGGATCGGCGCGATCGTCGCCCGGCAGGGCGGCGAACAGTACGCCGTTCTCCCGGGCGATGTCGCCGATACGCTCGAAGCCATAGCGCCAGTAATCGAGGCCACCCAGACCGCGGACGATGACGGCGCGGGCATGGGCCACGACACGCTCGACATAGAGGTCGACCGACATCGGGTGGCGGAGCTTCTTCAGGCTGGCGAGGCGCAGCGTCGGCAGCTCGCCCGCGTCCTGCTGCCAGGCGGCAGCAAGAGCCGAGAGATCGCTGTCCGAGAACGAAAGCACGACAACATCGGCCGGCGACTGACCGAGATCGATGGCAGCATCGGCCTCGTCCAGGGTCGCAAGCTGTGTCGCCAGGACGTGCATGCCAGCCTAGCCCGCGATGGCGACGCGGATAGCTTCCTTGTCGAAGCCCTTTTCGCCGATCACCACCAGGCGGCCCTGCCGCTTCTCATCGGACCGCCACGCTCGGTCGAACTGATGCTGGATGCGCGCACCCACGCCCTGCACCAGAAGGCGCATCGGCTTGCCCGCGATCTCGACGAAGCCTTTTACGCGCAGGATGTCGTGCGTGCCGGTGGCCTTGGCGATGCGGTCGACGAGTTCCTGCGGCGAAGCGAACGACGGCACGTCGACGACGAAGGTGTCGAAATCCTCGTGGTCGTGCTCGCCCTCCAGGTCGTGGTGCGAGGGACGGCTTTCGAGATCCGCTTCCGCCGCCGCACCGAGCCCGAGCAGGACGGACACTGAGACCTTACCGTTCTGGACTTGCACGACCTTCACCGCCTTGGGAAGCGTCCTGCCGATCTCGCCGGTCACAGACGTGAGTTCGGCAGCCGACATCAGGTCGGCCTTGTTCAGAACCACGAGGTCGGCACACAGGAGCTGGTCTTCGTAGACTTCCTCCAGCGGGTTGTCATGATCGAGCGAATCATCCTCGGCGCGCTGGCGCGCGATCGCCTCGGGATCGTCGGCGAAGCGGCCCGCAGCCACGGCGGCGCCATCGACGACGGCCACCACGCCATCGACAGTGACGCGCGAGGCGATCTCGGGCCAGTTGAAAGCCTTGACCAGCGGCTTGGGCAGCGCGAGGCCCGAGGTCTCGATGACGATGTGCTCTGGCGGATTCGGGCGATCGAGCAGGCTCTTCAGCGCCGGCACGAAATCGTCGGCCACCGTGCAGCAGATGCAGCCATTCGACAGTTCGACGATGCTGTCCTCGGTGCAGCTCTCGATGCCGCAACTCTTCAGGATGTCGCCATCGATGCCGACGTCGCCGAATTCATTGACGATCACGGCCAGGCGGCGGCCATCGGCATTCTCGAGCACGTGCCGGACCAGAGTCGTTTTGCCGGCGCCGAGAAAGCCGGTGATGATCGTGCAGGGGACTTTGGCGAGCGACGTCATGGGTCAACAGCCTCTCAGGCAGAAATGGGAGGAACCCGGGCGATCACGCCCTTGCGGAAGGAATTCGGCCGTTCCCGCCAGGGAACGATGCCGTTCTCCGAGGCGGCGAAACTCAAGGCAGCCGCGACGATCTCTTCGGCGTGCGAGTTGGGGTCAAGATCGCCGATCAGATAGGTCCATTTGTCGGCGCCGGCCAAAGCGACGGTGCAGGGCCGCTTGCAAACGGCCAGGCAATCGACCGGCGTAACGGTGACGCTCGTGTGGCCGCCATCCCGCATGCGTGCTTGCAATGTGTCGACCAGGCCGCGTCCGGGCTGGTCGAACGACTCCTCGGCGTCGCCAAGGCTCCGCCGGCACGAGACGCAGACGAAGATTGTCACAGGCGCTTCATCCATTCAGACAAACTCCAGGCCGGCGGGATTCAGTTCGCCGGCTTCGGCGTGAATTTCGGCCACAGCAGGCCAACACCGATCCCGACGAGCGCCCACAACAGCGCCTGCACGACCAGCGACAGTGCCGTGAATTGCGCGGCAATCTCGGCCGGCACCTTGCTCTCGAACGCGTGCGGGTGCGGCGCCCCGATGACGTGCGGCGCCAGCAGCAGGACAACGGCGCCGAGACGTACCAAAGGAGGATGATCGGTGCGCAGGAAAGCCCACAGGGCCACGGCCGTGGCGATGGCCGTGCCGACCCACCAGAGCTGGCGGCCCACCACGTCTCCAGCGGCACTTCCCGGCAGTTCCGGCGCAAGGCCGGCGGCAGGGGCCAGACCACAGGCGACGAAGCCGGCGATCGCCCAGGAGAGCGCCCGGCGTTCGTCGATCGGGACGCCCGCGAAGATCATGGCGGCCATCAGCACGAAGGCCACGCCCACGGCGGTCGCAACCGTCGTGATGGCGGTAAAGAACAAGCGCGGCATGCCATCGGCAGGCTTCCAGCCTTCGCCGTGGTCATGTGCCTCGGCACCATGATGACTGTGCGGCTTGGGGGCTGCCGTAACCTCTGCTGGCTTCTCGTAGGCTTCGGCCGCGAGAATAAGCGGGGTCGTCGTCACCTGTTGCACGGCTGCAATCAGCAGCCCAGCCAGAAGCCCGGCCAGAAGGCCGACCGACAGAATCCGGGTCAGCATTGTGGCTGAGTCAGTGGCAGGGGAAGCTGAGGCTGTGACGCGTATCGTGGGCGGCGTTGTGAATGACCTCGGGGTAGGCAAAGCCAGTCAGGAAGATCAGGCCCAGTCCCAGGATCAGGGCGATGCCGGCCGCTTTCCGGACTTCGCTTCGTTCGGTCGTCTGGACGACGGCTGCGGTCGTGTTGGCCATATCAATTCTCCCTGGCTGCCCCTCCGGCAGCTTGAATGTACCACATGACGGCAGGTCTCCTGGCTCTCGGTTCCTCGCCGCAGGCCCCCTTCCCGGTTTCCCAGTGGTGTCTTGGCCGTTGGCTCACCGACTACAGTTGCGGGGGCAGCCGCGGAGCGGGGCCTGGACCCCTTGCCGCGTTCCCTTTTGAGCCCCGTGAGGGGCACCGTCACAACCTTGATAGGGGCCGCGGCGAAGCCCCGTCAACGGGATTCGCCAGGCCGCAGCGAGCCTTGCTGACGCGGCTGTCGCCCACCATTCTGCAGCCCCCAACTCGCACAACAGGCGCAGCATGCCCCCCGATATCGACGAAGACGCACGTCACAAGGCCAAGATGGCCAATCGCAAGGCCATCCAGGACGCCGAGGTGGCCGGAAAGACCGTCGAAAAGGGCCTGCTCATCGTTCACACGGGCAAGGGCAAAGGCAAATCCACAGCGGCGTTCGGCCTGCTCCTGCGCGCGGTCGGCCGCGGCTTCCGCTGCGGCGTCGTGCAGTTCGGCAAGGGCGCCTGGCAGTCGGGCGAGCGTACCGCGATCGAGCGGTTCGGCGACCAGGTTCAGTGGCACACGCTGGGCGAGGGCTTCACCTGGGAGACGCAGGACCGCAACCGTGACATCGAGGCTGCCCGGCGCGCCTGGGCCAAGACCCAGGAGCTGATGGCCGACCCGTCGATCCGTCTGGTGGTGCTCGACGAACTCAACATCGCCTTGCGCTACGACCATCTCGACATCGGCGAGGTCACCGCCGCCCTCAAAGCGCGCCGGCCCGATCTGCACGTCGTCGTGACCGGCCGCAACGCCAAGCCCGAGCTGATCGAGGCGGCCGACCTGGTGACCGAGATGACCCTCGTGAAGCATCACTTCTCGTCAGGTGTGAAGGCGCAGGAAGGCATCGAATTCTAATGCGCGCTCGCGCAATCATGATCCAGGGCACAGGCTCGGACGTCGGCAAGTCTCTGCTTGTCGCGGCACTCGCCCGCGCCTTCACGCGGCGTGGGCTCCGGGTCCGGCCGTTCAAGCCGCAAAACATGTCGAACAACGCCGCCGTCACGCCTGACGGCGGCGAGATCGGTCGCGCCCAGGCGCTGCAGGCACGCGCCGCGCGCGTAGCGCCCAGCGTTCACATGAACCCGGTGCTGTTGAAACCCCAGAGCGACATCGGCTCGCAGGTCGTCGTGCAAGGCCGCGTCATCGGCAACGCCAAGGCCCGTGAATACCAGGCCATGAAGCCGAAACTTCTGGGTGCTGTCCTCGAAAGCTTCGAACGCCTCGCCAGCGAGGCCGATCTCGTCCTGGTCGAAGGTGCGGGCTCGGCGTCTGAAGTAAATCTCCGGTCGGCGGACATCGCCAACATGGGCTTCGCGCGGGCAGCGGGCGTGCCGGTGGTGGTCGTGGGCGACATCGACCGCGGCGGCGTGATCGCAAGCCTCGTCGGCACCCAGGCCGTGATCGATCCCGCCGACAACGCCATGATCGTCGGCTTTATCGTGAACAGGTTCCGTGGCGATCCCTCGCTGTTCGACGATGGCATGAAGATGGTGGCCCAACGCACGGGATGGCAATCGCTCGGCCTCGTGCCGTTCTTTGACGATGCCCATCGCTTGCCCGCCGAAGACGCGCTGGGCCTTTCCCGTACCAACGCCGGCGGCAACGGCCGGCTGCGCATCGTGGTGCTGGCGTTTCCCCGCGTTGCCAATTTCGACGACTTCGATCCTCTGCGCCTCGAGAAGAACGTCGACCTGGTATTTCTCCGGCCAGGCGAACCGATCCCTGGCGATGCCGCGCTGGTCATCCTGCCGGGGTCGAAAGCCACGATCGCCGATCTTGCAGCACTGAGGTCGGCGGGATGGGATGTCGATCTCAAGTCGCATATCCGCCGCGGTGGTCATGTCCTGGGCATCTGTGGCGGCTACCAGATGCTGGGCCGGCGGATTTCTGATCCCGACGGCATCGAGGGGCCCGCTGGCAGCGTCGAAGGACTAGGCCTGCTCGAGGTCGATACCGTGCTGGCCGGCGACAAGGTGCTGGTCGAGACCACTGGCGAGACCATTCAAGACTCGGTGCCCTTCAAGGGCTACGAGATGCACATCGGCCGGACCACCGGCAGCCTTCGTCCGCTGCTGCGCCTCGCCAACGGCGAGCACGACGGTGCGGCGAACGACAGCGGAACTATAGCCGGCTGCTATATCCACGGTCTCCTGGCGGACGACCGGCAGCGGCAACACTGGCTGCGGAGGATCGGCATCGACGGCTCGGCGCTGGACTACGAGGCCGATGTCGACGCGACCCTGGATCGCCTGGCCGACCATATCGAGAAGTACCTCGACTGCGATCGCCTGCTCGAGCTGGCACGCGAACCCAAATTCAGAACATCAGACTGATCGTCACGAGGACGACAAGAGCTGCAATCTGCAGACCGCAAGCGGCGCGATAGAGTTCGAGCGCCGCACGGATGTCTCGGGCGGTCAATTCGCTGCGCCCCTCGCCCACCCAGCGTTCCGCAACTTCGACGCCATCGTAGATGCGCGGACCAGAAAGCCGGATGCCGAGCGCCCCGGCCATCGCGGCCTCGGGCCAACCGGCATTGGGCGATCGGTGATGGCCGGCATCGCGGAACAGCACCTCTGTCGCCCGTTGCGCCGACAGGACCGGTGACAGCGCAGCGGCCAGCACGAACCAGAAAGCCGAGAGCCTGGACGCCGGCAGGTTGACGAGATCGTCGAAGCGGGCCGAGGCCCAGCCGAAGGCAAGATGGCGCGGGGTCTTGTGGCCGATCATGCTGTCGGCGGTGTTGACGGCCTTGTAGGCGATGGCGCCGGGCAGCCCGGCCACGACCATCCAGAAGAGCGGCGCCACCACACCGTCGGAGAAATTCTCGGCCAGACTTTCGATCGCCGCACGACTGACGGCAGCCTCGTCGAGCGCGCGCGTATCGCGGCCGACAATCATCGCTACGGCCTGCCGGCCGGCTTCGATCCCATCGGTTTCCAGCGCCGACGCGACGGCATCGACGTGCGTGTAGAGGCTGCGCTGCGCCAGCGTCGAGCTGGCGAGCACGCCACAGAGCAGCAATGCCACGAGACCGTGAAAGAGTTCATCGAGGAGGACGGTGATCGCCAGGCCCGAGAAGACGGCGACCGCCAGCAGCAGCACGAGCACGTAGACGCCGCGCCAGCGTCGCTCGTCGTAGGAGAGCGTCTCGGAATTCCATGCCTGGTCGCACCATGTTATGAGCGCGCCGATCCAGGTCACCGGATGGCCGATCCGGCGATAGATGCCGTCCGGATACCCGGCGGCCGCTTCGGTCGTAACGGCGATGAGGGCAAGGGCGGCGAACATGGGGGCTTTGCCTATCACGGAGGCCATGACCGTGGAACCGGTCGCCCACGGCGGCGACCTGGGTGCCGTCCGGAGTCGATATCCCGGCGCACCGGAGCCCTGGATCGACCTTTCGACCGGAATCAATCCTGTTCCCTATCCGGTAGCGCCCCTGCCGGTGGAGGTGTGGTCGTGTCTGCCCACCCGACGGCAGGAGCAGGCGTTGCTCGAGGCCGCCGCCGCGAGATATGGCGTTCGCGACCTCGCGACGATCGTGGCGTCGCCCGGCACCCAGGCCCTGATCCAGCTCCTGCCACGGCTCGTGCCGAGATCCCGCGTCGCCATTTTCGGGCCGACCTACGAAGAGCACGAGGCTTGCTGGACCCGACAAGGCCACGAGGTCAGCGTCGTCGCAAGCATCGACCGCGCGGCAGGAGCCGATGTCGTCATCGTCGTCAACCCGAACAACCCCACCGGACTTCTGCTGCCACCGGCAACGCTTCGCCGCACGGATGGCCTGCTGGTCGTCGACGAAGCCTTTGTCGACCTGCTGCCTCCGGACGCGAGCCTCGCGCCCGATCTGCCGGAAAACACCATCGTCCTGCGCTCGTTCGGCAAGGTCTATGGGCTGGCCGGCGTGCGACTGGGTTTCGCCATTGCAGAAAGACGCATCGTCGACCGGATCCGTGACGAACTGGGGCCATGGGCAGTGTCGGGCCCGGCCCTCGAGATCGGCCGCCGGGCGCTTGGCGACGCGGCCTGGCTGCAGGCCGCAGCCGCGCGTCTCGCGGCGGATCGCCAAAGGCTCGACGAACTCCTGATCGCGGCCGGCGGCGAAATCCTGGGCGGCACGCCGCTCTTCAGCCTCGCCCGCCATCGTGACGCGGCGGGAGTGGCCGACAGGCTGGGACGGCACGGCATTCATGTGCGCCGCTTCACCCGCGCGCCGCAGTGGTTGCGCTTCGGCCTCCCCGGCGACGCTACCGCGTTCAGCCGGCTGGCCGACGCCCTCGCCTAGCCTGTCTTCTGAAGCGGAACCGGCGTCGCAGGCGACAGCGTGCGCACCTGCACATCGACGACGGTATTCACGCAGGCGCCAGGCGGTCCCATGAAGGACCCCTTGATCGGCATCGCCTGCTCGGAATCGCGGGCAACGGCAACGCGGATGAGCCGGTCGGTTCCAACGATGCCGTTGGTCGGATCGAACTCCATCCAGCCCGCGCCGGGCAGATAGACCTCCATCCAGGCATGCGGATGGGCGGGGGCTGCCGCCACGCCCGGCTCGGCATCGAGTGCCGGATCATAGAGGTAGCCGGTCACGAATCGCGCGGCCAGGCCCAACGAACGTGCGCCTTCCATCATCAGCAACGCGAAGTCCCGGCATGTTCCGCTGCGCTGCTCCAGAGTGGCGGCAGGCGGCTGCGTGCCGGGCTCGAAGCGCTGGTTGTAGCCGAAGGTCTCGTGGATCGCGGCACACATGCGGCCAAGCGTGGCGAACGTATCGCCGGACTCGGCCTCGACAAATTCCTTGGCCCACAGGCTGATCGCGGCGTTCGGATCGGGAAACTGGCGCTCGATGTAGCGCGCCAGATCGGGCGCTTCCTCTGCCGCGTAGCTGAACGGCAGCTTGACGGCATAGGCCTCGATCGACGGCAGCTCGGGCGGGGTTTCGTAATGCTCGAGGCGGATCGTGCTCACGAATTCCAGAACCTGGGCAGGCTCGGTGAAGGCGGCGATGGCGATGGAATTGCCGAAGGCATCGTGGATCCAGCGGATGGTGCCCGCCGGGACGATCCCGAGGTGAGTGTACAACAGCCGGAGATCATGGCTGTCGCGCGGGCGGAACATCAGGCGATATTCCCCCAGGGTCACCGGCTCGGCATAGTCGTAGCGGGTGCGGTGGACGATTTCTATTGTGCGCATTAAGCGTAACGAACGTCCGTCGGTGTCGAAGGTTGCAAAACGAAAGGACGCACAGATGCCGCGATTGGGATACCTGCTGCCGACCCGCGAGCGGGTCATGGAGGGCCAGCCCGAGACCGCCTCCCTGCTGGCACTGGCCGAGCGTGCCGAGGCGCTGGGCTTCGATTCGGTCTGGGTGGGCGACTCACTCCTCGCCCGACCGAGGCACGATCCCCTCACCCTGCTCGCCGCGGTCGCGGCCAGGACACGCAAGGTCGAACTCGGCACCGCGGTACTGCTGCCTGCGCTCCGCAACCCCGTCGTGCTTGCCCAGCAGGTGGCGACGCTCGACCGCATCGCCGAAGGCCGAGTGATCCTGGGCGTCGGCATCGCCGCCGACCTGCCGAACATCCGCACCGAGTTCGAGGCTGCGGGCGTGATGTTCGACAAGCGGGTCGGCCGCATGGTCGAAGGCCTGGCGCTCTGCCGCGCGCTGTGGACCGGCAAGCCCGTCAACTGGGAGGGACGCTGGAAGGTCGCCTCCAGCGTGCTCGGCCCGACGCCGCATCGGCCGGGCGGTCCGCCGATCTGGGTCGCCGGTGCGGTGCCGGCATCGCGCGAACGGATCGGCCGGCTGTACGACGGCTGGTTCCCCAATTCGCCGAGCGTGACCGAGTATGCCCCTCAATGGGCCGACGTGAAGCAGGCGGCGCGGGCCGCCGGGCGCGATCCGGATGCGCTGACGGGCGCGATGTACCTGACCCTGGCGATCGACGACGATGCCGCCAGCGCCGACGCGCGGCTCAACGCATATCTCGAAAACTACTACGGCCAGCCCGCCGGCGTGATCCGCCAGCGGCAGATGAGCTATGCCGGCCCGGCCGCCGGCGCGGCGGCCTGGATGAAGGACTATGCCGATGCCGGCGCCAGCCACCTGGTGCTGCGCTTCGCCGGCGACCACGAACGCCATCTCGAGACCGTGGCGCGCCTGCGCCGCGATCTCGGCTGGTGACGGCGGGCAAACTCCCTGCCCGTGTCCCCTGCCAAGTCCCACATGGATTTTTCACGACCTGAAGGCCGCTCGATGCCGTGTTTTCACGGCTTTCTCGCATTATTTGTGGACGCCTGAATGTAACGTGTTCTGTCCGGAAACCTGTCCAGAATCACGTCGCAAACCGGTCGCCCGGGGCCGACGTTCGCCGTCGGCATTGTTTGCTGTTTGGGTCTCGATCGTTCGTCAGCGGCATGGTCATGACCATGCCAAGGCGCAGCGCTCTCTGAAGAGCTTTGGGGCACGCCGGGGGGAGACCCGGTGGCACGGACGCCTTACGTTTGCAGTTCCGCCAATCTACAGGAAAATGCCTATCATTTCCTGCTGAACTTGTCGAATCGCCTCGAGGGAATCTTCGGTGCTGCTCGCAGAGCGATCACCGGCCCTTCGCCGAGGTTGACCTGACGCGGACAGCGCCCGATTTTTGGGCACCACCAGGAGCGACAGCAGATGGCCGCCTCGCACAAAGCCCAAGCCCTCGACTACGACGCCATCGTCATCGGCGCGGGCATTTCGGGTCTCTATCAACTCTACCGCCTGCGCGAGCTCGGGATGAAGGTCCGGGTGCTCGAGGCCGGCACGGGGGTCGGCGGCACCTGGTACTGGAACCGCTACCCCGGCGCGCGCTTCGATTCGGAGAGCTACTCCTACGGCTATTCCTTTTCGCAGGAGCTTCTGGACGAGTGGCACTGGACCGAGCATTTCTCGCCCCAGCCGGAGACCCTGCGCTATCTCAACTTCGTCGCCGACAAGTTCGACCTGCGCCGCGACATCCAGTTCAAGTCCCGCGTCGCCGCTGCTCACTATGGCGACGAGACGCGGAGCTGGGACGTCACGCTGGAAGATGGCAGCCACTATACTGCGCGCTTCCTGATCACCGCCATCGGTCCCCTCTCCGCACCGACCATGCCGCGCATCCCGGATGTCGAGAGCTTCAAGGGCCAGTCCTGCCACACCGCACGCTGGCCGCATGAAGGCGTGGACTTCGCCGGCAAGCGCGTGGCCGTGATCGGCACCGGCGCCACCGGCGTGCAGACCATCCAGGAAGTGGCCAAGACCGCGGGCCACCTCACCGTGTTCCAGCGCACACCCAATTGGTGCGCCCCTTTGCACAACGGCAAGATCTCCGAAGAGGAAATGCGCGAGATCCGCGCCGGCTACCCGGAGATGTTCAAGCGCTGCCAGGAAACCTTCGCCTGCTTCCTGCACACGCCCGACCCGCGCGGCACCTTCGAGGTGACGCCGGAAGAGCGTGAGGCATTCTGGGAAAAGCTCTACGGCGACAAGGGCTTCGGTATCTGGCAGGGCAACTTCCGCGACGTGCTGGTCGACAAGAAGGCCAATACCCTGCTGAGCGACTTCGTGGCGCGCAAGATTCGCGGGCGGGTGAAGGACCAGAAGGTCGCCGAAAAGCTGATTCCGAAGAACCACGGCTTCGGCACCCGCCGCGTGCCGCTCGAGACGAAATACTACGAGGTCTATAACCAGCCCAACGTCGCGCTGGTCGACATCAACGAGACGCCGATCGAACGCATCACACCCAACGGCATCAAGACCAGCGACAGGGAATACGCGTTCGACATCATCATCTACGCCACCGGCTTCGACGCCATCACCGGCAGCTTCGATCGTATCGACATCAGGGGCGCGGGCGGCCAGAGGCTCAAGGACAAATGGACCGGCGGACCCAAGACCTATCTCGGGGTCCAGGTCGAAGGCTTTCCCAACATGCTGATGCTGATGGGCCCGCACACGGCGCTGGGCAACATCCCGCGCAGCATCGAATACAACGTCGAATGGGTGACGGCACTGATCCGCCACATGCGCGCCCACAAGCTGACCCGCGTCGAGGCCAGGCCCGAGGGCGTGAAATCCTGGACCGACCACGTCATCGCGCTGGGCGAAGGCCTGCTCTCCAACGAAGTCGATTCGTGGATGACCGGCATCAACCGCAACGTCGAGGGCAAGCAGGTCCGCACGGTCGCGCGCTACAGCGGCAGCGCGCCGGCCTATCGCGCCCGGTGCGACGCGGTGGCGGCCGACGGCTATCGGAAATTGGCGCTGGCTTAGCCTCGGCGGATCAGGCGGCTGCGGCCAGACCGCGCCGGCTCTGCATCAACGGCTGGATGTGCCGGCCGAACTGTTCGACGCCGATGACAAAGTCATCGAAGGTCAGCATGACACCTGCCAATCCCTCGACTTCGGCCATCTCGTCGAGCAGCCGCGCCACGGTGGCGTAGGAGCCGATCAACTTCGAGCCGCTGTTGGGAAGCGCCTCGCGGGCGCGGATGCGACCGGCGGTGGAGTTGGCGGCGGCGGTCTTGTCGGCGCCGGCCTGGGCGCGACTCCAGTCGAGTGCATCGAGATCGACGCCGGCCTTGTAGTGTTCCCACTTCGCCATCGCCGCCTCGTCGGTCTCGTCGGCGATGATCATGGTGAGCGCCAGCGCCTTCACCTTGGTGCCCGCCGCCGCGCTCGCCGCCTTCAGACGCACGACCGCATCGGCGCAGTCGCGCGGATCGTTGATTCCACCCGCTCCGCTGCAGAAATTGTAGGTGCAGTTCCTGGCGGCAAAACCCAGCCCCGCGTCGCTGGTGCCGGCCGAGATCAGCTTGATCGGGTGCGATGGCAGCGGCCCCAGGCGACAGTCGTTCATGGTGAAGAACTTGCCCTTGAAGTCGGACTGGCCCCGAGCCCACAGCTCCTTCATCACCGTCACGTATTCCGTAACCATGTCGTAGCGATGTTTGAAGTGCTCTTCGCCTGGCCACAGGCCCATCTGGTCGTATTCCGCCTTTTGCCAGCCGGTGACCAGGTTCACCCCGAAGCGGCCGTGCGAGATGCTGTCGATCGTCATTGCCATGCGGGCGGCGATCGCCGGCGGCAAGGTGAGCACCGCAACCGTGGCGAAGAGTTCGATGCGCGACGTCACCGCAGCGAGACCCGCCATCAAAGTGAAGGATTCGAGATTGTCGTCCCAGTAGCGCGACTTTCCACCGAAGCCGCGCAGCTTGATCATCGACATGGCGAAATCGAAGCCGTAGCGCTCGGCACTCTGCACGATCTCGCGATTGAGATCGAAACTCGGCGTGTATTGCGGGGAGGTCGACGAGATCAGCCAACCGTTGTTTCCAATAGGAATAAAGACGCCGATTTCCATCCAGCACCCGCCTTGATCTCAGCCGAAACGGCGACGCGACGGAGAGCCCGCGCTCACCGCGGTACAAGGCAGCAAGTCCCATGCCACGCGTCCTGTCCGTGGGATCGCAACAAAATGGCCACTTCCCCCGTCGCCCACGCGTGGCGCTTTGCACTGCTTGAAGCAGATTGCTCGAACAAAGCACCATTGTAGCAGGCGGCGTCAGGGCCACGCGCCGGCGATCTTCAGGCGAACGATAGGCTATGTGCGCTCGGGGACCGCTTTTTGGCATTCGCACGAGGGTGGCCCCGGTCGGAGCGCAACAGTTCAACAGGATCAATATGATGCGATCACGTGAGACACTCGCGGCCCTCATTGAATTCCAACGCTTTCCAAATCTCAGCGTCCCACCTTGGCCAACGATGAGATCGGGTCTGGTGTGTAGACCGAGCGCTCGCACGGCAGCAGGGCCGATACCTGGTCGTCCTTTGGGATGACCGCGAAATCAGGACCGACGACGAAGCCGACAATGAAGAAGCGGTCCCGCCAATCTTCGCGACGTGCCTTGGCCTGGGCCATGATGAAGATGCCCCATTTGCGGGCGAGCGTGCCGAGCCGATCGGTTTCCAGCCCGGGAATATCGATCGCACAGGTGCGCGCGAAGTCGGCGTGTCGACGGCGAGATCGGCAGTCGTGCTGTACCGTGACCGGTCGGAAGCACTTCCTCCCATCATTGCCAATCACCCCCGTCGGTGTGAACCTCCTTTCAAACTCGGAGGACACCGCTATGCGAGACCCGCGCGCCCTGATCGACACTGCCACGCTCGCCGCTTCTCTCGGCGATCCGGCGCTGCGGGTGTTCGACTGCACGACCTACCTGAACCCAACGCCCGCCGGCTCGCACGAGCCCTACATCGCTGTACCCGGCCGCAAGACATTCGAGGACGGCCACATTCCGGGTGCAGACTTCCTCGACCTGCAGGGGGAATTCTCCGATAGCTCTACGCATCTGCACTTCATGATGCCGTCGGTCGCACAATTGGAGGTAGCGTTCGGGCGGCAGGGCGTCGGGCCCGGCAAGCGTGTAGTGCTCTACAGCATCGGTACGCCTATGTGGGCCACGCGCTTCTGGTGGATGCTGCGGTCACTTGGCTTTGACAACGCCGCCGTGCTCGACGGCGGCCTCGACAAATGGAAGGCTGAAGGCCGGCCCATCGAGATGGGCGCACCCAGAGGCTACACGGCCACGACCTTCGTGGCAGCGCCCCGTGGCGGCCTGTTCGTCGATGCCGCCGCGGTGAGGACTGCCATCGGGCGCAACGACACCGTGACGGTGAACGCCCTAGGGCCGCAGTTCCATCGCGGGCTGGAGCCCAGCCGCTACGGCCGACCGGGCCGCGTGCCCGGCAGTGTCAACGTGTCGGCAGCCACGCTGGTCGACCCGGCGACCAAGGGCTTCATTCCGCTCCCCGACGCAGCGGCGAAGTTCGCCGCCCAGGGGGTGTCGAAGAACAAGCGCACGATCTGCTATTGCGGCGGCGGCATATCGGCTACGATCGACCTCTTCCTGCTGCACCAGCTCGGCCACGACGACATCACTCTCTACGATGCCTCCATGGGCGAGTGGGCAAAGACGGAGACGTTACCGATCGAGACGGATTGATTGGAAGATGACCATA
The DNA here is from genome assembly GCA_945862125.1 of Reyranella massiliensis 521. Lineage (GTDB taxonomy): Bacteria > Pseudomonadota > Alphaproteobacteria > Reyranellales > Reyranellaceae > Reyranella > Reyranella massiliensis_A. The sequence goes on along the minus strand of CAMAYC010000056.1, from coordinate 14,919 downwards.
TCCGCCTGCACGCTGCGGCTTGATGAACACGGCGACCACCACCGGATGCAGATGTAGAGAACGGCTGCTCGTCGCGCGCATGCAGAACGCTCCCGCCATCGTGCAATCGCGCTCGTGGTTCCTTCGCGTCGAGCCGCTTCCCCTGTCCACTCACCTACTCCCTCCCTTCATGGGATTGCCGCTCGGTGTGTTACGAGAAGAGGCGATTGAAATGCGCCAGCGTCCGCTGCAGCGCCTGCGCCGCCGGCAGGCGCTGAGCAAGTGTCCGGCATCAATCTATTTTCCAGCTAGTTCCGAACGCAGACGCTCGATCTCTGCCTGCGCATCGTCGGACTTTTTTCTGAGAGCAATGAGTCTCCCGTGCAGATGCTCGTCGGCTGGCGTCAACAAGAGTCGTGCCTCCGCCTGATCGGCCTCCAAGCACAGCTTCCCGACCGCGCCTTCCAGGAACGCGATGCGTTGTCTGATAGTCATTTCCTTGTCGTTCATACGGCACACCTATTCGTGGGCGATCGCCTTGTCGGTGAAGAGGTAGTCCTTGAGTTCCCTGGAGAACGCCGGGTCCTTGCGCCGGATCCACTCCAGCAGCATCGCCGCGTGCTCCTTCTCCTCGTCGCGATTGTGCGCGAGGATGGCTTTAAGCTCCCGGTCCTTGCAGGCATCGGCGCGCTGCTGGTACCAGTCGACCGCTTCGAGTTCCTCGATCAACGAGACGATTGCCCGGTGCATGTTGCGGGTCGCCTCGCTGAGTTCGTCCGCTGCCTCGTGCAGCCCTTCATGTGCCATGACGGTTCTCCTCGTCTGATGGTTCGCTAGTGGGAGCGCGTCCGGCGGCGGCAGCGGAGCCTCGCTGGGTCGGTATCTTTATCCTTTGTCGTGGCTGGCGAGCCGCCGGTGGCCTTCCGAGGCCCGCGGGTGAGGCAGCGCTTGAATGCCGCCAGATGCCGGAGTTGCGAGGCTTCCTGCAGACGCCGGAATACCGCCTTGACGTCCGCGCGCAGAACGTCGCCAAGCAAACGTTCATAGAGCCGCGCGTTCTCGATCTCCTCGGCGACGCCGGCACGGCAGGCCTCCGCCACGCTGGCGAACCGCGGGACATTGCCCGGCCAGGCGTTGCGCGGAAGGTCCAGCCCGTATTTTTCAAAGAGCCTGGACAACGCCGCAATGTGGCGTGCTTCGGCCTCGCGGATGTTGACGAACGGACGCACCGGCCCGAAGTCGTCGATCACCTGGTCATAGGTCGCCAGCGCGCGATACTCGTCGTCGAGTGCCTCGCGCAGCGCCGCGGCCTCACGTCCGGTCAGCCCGATCATGGTTCAATGCCTCCCGCTCAAGAGTGCAATCGTGGCGGTCCCGCCAGCAGCAGCGTGCCCTGGCGCACCGCGGCGGCAGGCGTCGCCTGCCGATGCAACAGAGCAATGAGATCTGCCGCGGCGACATATATGAATCTGGCCGCCGACACGGTGAGCACGTACGGCACCGCCTCCACGGCTTCCGGCTACTCCGCCGAGAGCGCCGAAGCCAACGATCCACCAGATCATTTCCCAGATACTCCGGCCGCAACATCCGATCGGGGCGGCAAGACTGCAATTCAGTTAATAACTACATGACCGCTATCGCCGCCTTGACAGAGATCAAGGCATGGCCAGCGGTTGCCTGCGATCAAGCCATGCAAGCGGGCCTGTACCGAACGATTCGAGCGCCGCACGACGAACGGCGCGACTGACGCCAGCAGTTGGCGCCCTGACTGCGCTACAAACCGGAGTTCGACCATGCAGGAAGCAACCAAGCGCAACGCGCTCATGCCTTGGCTCATCGGAGCCGTCATCGTTGTCGCGGCGGATATCTGGGTGGCGTTCCGAATGTACGCCACGGATTGCCCGGCGCCGGGGGTCGTCGAGGCGATCGTGGTGCTCGTCGTACCGTCGGTCTACCTCGCCCTCATGTATCTGACGCTGAAGAACGAGCGCTAGCAAGGCACCAGAGGAGCGAATCGGGAATTTCCGGCGTGCGGGAGTGTCAGAGCGACGCGAAGAGCTTCGCCCCAAGTTGGCCGATCTCCTCGTCCTGCTGGTAGGTGCCGCCGCTCTCGCCGAGGGCGCCCAGCATGGTGCCGTCCTTCGACCTGAGAACGATGCCGCCCCACACCGGCGTATAGAGCGGATCGCAGAACCACGTGATCTCGCGCCGTTCATCGCCCAGCGACATGTCGAACAGCCGCTGTTTGATGACCCTCGTGTCATTCCCCCACTTAGTCGCCGTGTAGGCCTTGTTGTAGCTCATGCGCGCGTTCAGGGCCGAGGCGCCGTTCATCCGCGAAAGGTGGATGAGGTCGCCGCCGGCATCGACGACGGCGGCGGCGAACTTCAGGCCTTTCTGCGCCGCCGCCTCCAGCATTGCATCGACGATCGCGCGGCCTTCGTTCAATCCCAGTCTGTCGGCCATTATCGAGTCTCCTCGGAATCTTGATTGGTCGCAATCCCCGGTCGTCCGATCGGGTGCACACTCGCAGTGAACAACCAAGCATAACCCTACGCCTACCACCATCAACCGACACTTCCCAATTGCGTTCAAGTGGACCAGCCTTGACGACGGACTGGCCTTTAGGCCAACGGGGCGGGAAGCATGCCGCGACCGAAAGTCGAGATGGCCGTCATCGGTAGCAGCTTTGGCGGCTCGGTTGGACGCGCCAGATCGCCAGCAATCTCATTGCACAGCGCTTCGGCATGACGTTGAGTCTGGCGTCGGTAGGAGCGTTGCTGGCAATGCGTGGCCATTTCGCGCCGCTGATTCTGGGCTACCCGGAGGCCCCGGATGAATCATTGAACTGAGCTGAACCCGATGGCCTTCCCGGAAGCCCGCGGAATGCCGACGATCGCACGGTTGCAAAGTTTGCCGAGGACATTTCGGCTCATGCTTTGATGCACACCAACGTCGTGTCGGTGCTCTATGGAATTGTATTCGTAGGCGCACGACGTCTAACGGCGGCACGACTGGCGTGATCCGTGAGCCTCGTCTCATACGGTGTCTTGGCGGGCCTTGTGATCATTCTGATCGCGCAGCCGCCCGAGCGTGGTGTCGATCGAACTGACCAGCTTGTCCATGGCACCGTCGATGGCTTGTTCCACGGTCGCTGCGTGATGCGTGACGGCAGTCGGCTGGCGGCCCTCAACACGGACTTCCATCATGCACCGTTTGTCGGCCTGACCGCTCTTGCGGCCATTCTCGTCGCCGAGGTGGACTTCTACCCGCGTGATCCGATCACTGAATCGGTTCAGGGCGCTCTCCAGCATGCTCCTGACGTGGCTTTCGAGCTGCTCGCTGCCTTCGACGTTGTTGTCCGTATTTACCTGGATCTGCATCTGGGCCTCCGTGAATTGTGTGTGCTCAGTATCGATATATTGCGGCCAGTCCTGTATCCGTCGGCATCCGCTCGGCGGGAATCACCAATGCCTGGCCACCCATCTTCGTGACCAACTCACCCAAATCGTCGAGCAGGTCATCGACACGGGGATCACCAAGGTCAGCGGACCCGACCCGACCGCTCGCGCTGTCGAGCCGGCCAGCAATCACGCGATCGGCTTCGACGAGCAATGTCGCGACCCGCCCGGACGTGCTGGCTTGGGCGACCTGCGCCAGGTCATCGCTCCCCGTCCCCTTGGATCGCGCCTCTTGAAATTCTTCGCCCAGCGCTGCCAGTCGGGCGTGATACCGAGGTTCCATGGTCTGCCAGGCGAGGTTCTGCAGTTCGTTTCCCGACAGGGAATCGGGGTCAAACCTTATCCCCTCCTTCACAAGAAACGGGTTCTGGCTAACCTGTTGGAAGAGATGATGGTGCTGCGGCAACGCGGCCAGAATCAGGGGCAAGCCGGAGGGCCGAGAGTAGTGCTCCAACACCGCGCGGTCGACGGCACGGAAGAACCGCTCCGAGTCGATATCGACCTCGTCCTTTTTCCCGCCCTGTCCGTGACGCATGGGCACACTTGAGCCGCCGATGCCACCGTAGGAGGCGACGGTTTGATGCGGCTCAGTGAGCTCCCCGCCCAGCGCCTCCGTGATCGTCCGCGGAACTCCCGGCACGAGATCGACTTCGGAGAGGTCCCGGCGGTTGCCCTCGAAGAGCCGGATGGCCTGGAGGTTGAGACCAAGGACCTGATAGCTATCGACCGATTGCAGAAACCGCCACAGCGGCTTGGTGTGGAAGCTGTCGGCAACGACCGCCAGCTCGGCGACCGGCTGGGGAAACCTGTAGGCATGAAAGAGGCCTGCTCCGGCCAATACGGCCAGCCCGTCGAGTGTGTGGGACCAGAAGTCTCGATCATGCGCGAGTGCTTCAAACGGTTCCAGGAGCAACCGTGCCTCGGCGGCGGGATGGCTGCGAAGGAGTGACGCTTCGAGCTCCTTGATGAGGTTACGAAACCGTATCGGGTCCTGCTGGTTGTCAGGATGCCGAACGGAACAAATGCCCGGAGTGGGCGTTTGTGAAGATGGTGCGGAGGACTTTACTCCCGCTACGAGCCACTTCGCGTCGAACCTCAAGATTCGTCAACAGACGTTACACTTTGGGGGCGCCGCTTCGGTCACGAGGCGAGCTGGCAGCCCAGGTCCAATGAAGAAGGAGGTGCGACTATGGAAAAACGGCCAACGCTCAGGAGCAAACGCACTTCCACCAACAAGACAGCGGCTGCTGCAACCCCTCCCAAACCGGGCAAGACGGATCAGTCGGGATTCGACCTCGATGGTTGGACGAGCGGTACGCATGCGAGAACTGGCTTGGGCTTGGGAAACGACGATTTCGCGAACCGATTGGACCAAAGCCTTCCTCCTCGCCCTCGCCGATTTACCGGCAAAGAGAAGCTGCCGAGGTTCGGTGGCACAGCAAAGCGCGGAAAATGAAGCGTGTCGTGGATCGCCTCAGCATGGTGAGGCATGGTGCGACCGACCACCCGCCTTCCAGCCCAATGGGCGAGACAACGCCACGGGCGCTATGACCTCCACAAAGCAACAGGACCAGCGGTTGTTGTCGAAAGGCGAACGCGAGCTTATCGCCGCCACCAGGGCCCCGGCGATGAAGGCACTTTCCGACCGGGCATTGGCTGATCTTGCCAAGCATCTGCGAACGGCACGCGACCGGGCGGGGCTCTTGGGAAGGTTTCAGCGGCGCGAACTTCGCGGCCAAATGCCAACCTCGGGTGTCTCCGCCTCACACAGCGGGACCCCAAGTGCCAGGCGTAGCCTCCTCGCGGCGGCGGTCACTCGGGTAAACAGGGAGATCGAACGGCGAAGCGCCGTAAAGGCCCAGTCGGCCCCCGCTGCGGGAACAAGGCGCACATCCTCGCGGGACCACGCGGTCGAGAGCGGCACTCGACGGACGGCTCCTGCGCGGCCCGCAATCGGGGACATGCAGCCTGTTCCGAACTCGGACATTCCTCCCTTGAGGCGACGCGGAGTAGCGCCGGTCCTTGAGCGTTCACGTACGCCACGCTGATCCTGCATCCCGGACCATTTCAAAGGGTCTGACCTCGCCGGCTGCGACTGAGCCAGGATGAAACGGCAGCCTGCGCGATGCCTGCGAACGACGGGCTCGTGATGGACAAGGGTGCACGATCCATCATGCCACATGGAGGGGTCCGCTGATGCTTTGTCGCCATCGCGCTGTCGCTGCAAGCAGCTTCGCCTCGTGGCTGTTCCTCGGCCTCCTGTACTGGGTCGCTTCGACCTCTCCACTGTTGGCGCAGGCTAAGGATTCCACGCCGGCCCCCGACAATGAACGCGCAGCGCCGGTTCCACAGAAGATCGACATCAGTCCCACGGCGGGGGACGACGAGATAAGAATGAGGCTGCAGGAAATAGTGGAGGCGCCAGGCTGGTTTCCCAGTTCGCAAGTCATCGCGAAACAAGGCGTCGTGTTCCTGTCAGGTCAGGCAAGAACCGACGAACTGAAGCAGTGGACCATTTCGCCTCCGGCTCTGGGGGCGTTAGGCGGCACTCCAGCAGAATTCGAGGACAGGATCGCCGCAGACCCAGCTCGCTATCGTGCGCTTGCAGAGCAGATACGCGTCGCTTCAAATGTCGCATGAAACGTAGTCCCGATCTCGCTAGCGCAGGCTCAAGATGTAGGTGACCAGCGCGTTGCGCTCTTGCGCGCTGAGCTGGAAGTCGGGCATCAGCGTGTGCCCGATGGAGAGGTAGCGGTCCAGCGAGCCTGCCGTCGTGCCCGGCCGGGCAGCGATTTCGCGGAAGCTGGGTGCGTTGTCGGTGGCTGTGCTCTGGTTTGGCCCGACGATGTGGCATGCCATGCACCAGCGTACGGCCAGACTGGCTCCGGCCGGGGCATCCTGCGCGCCCGTCGGTGACGCCATGAGTGCCAAGGTCACCATCACGGCCATTGATCTGCGCATCTGTTTCACCGTTCGTTGCTGAATGCCGCCCGTCAACCTTCGGTCATCTGGGAGAGCCGTCCTGCCAGCCAGTGGTTGGCATCCGATGATACATCAACCCCACGTCAGCGTTGTCCGATTTGGGACATAGCCCGGCAAGCTTGGCCGAAGAAAGGTAGAGCTTGGAATCGGTTTAGTTCCCTGCCGAATCGCCACCCGGTACCCGCCACGATTCACTCGCCGCCGAACGCACAAACTGGCAAAAGCACACTCTGCAATAGCCTTGCTGTTCGGTCTTGAGAGGCATAGTGGCGAAGAAGAAAATTCAGACACGCCCGAAGAAGAAGCCCCGCACTCGAAGGAGCGACGAGCGACTGCGCGTCCCCCAACGGATCCTCGACGTCGCAGAAGAGATGTTCGGGCGCTTCGGTTACGGCGGAGCGACGACCCGGGCCATTGCCCGCCGCGCCCGTGTGAACGTCGGCCAGCTGCACTACTATTTCGATTCGAAGCGGGCGATCTTCGAAGCGGTGGTGGCCCGCCACGGCCACGAGGTCACCGACCGCCGACGACGCTTGCTGCGCGACGCCGAGGGCCGGCATCCCCGCGGTTTCGTCCCCCTCGAGATGCTGGTCGACGCGCTGGTACGGTCACTCCTGCTGCCCGAGGCACGCCAAGGCGGACGCCGAATATCCATGCAGATGCATGCCCGCCTGTTCACCGATCCAGACGAAACCGCGAGTGTCGTGCGTGCCGACATCTACGACGAAACCAACTCACTTTACGTGGCGGCGATCCAGCGCGCCCTGCCGAAGCTGCCGGCGGAGGTGCTCTACTGGCGCTACTATTTCATGATGGGTGCGTACGTCTGGACGCTCCTGCAGCCCGGCCGCCTCGAAGCCATCTCGCAGGGCCGCTGCGATCCTGCAGACATGGAAGCAGCCATCCGCGAGATTGTGCCGTTCCTGTGCGCCGGCCTTGCCGCGCCAGCCGGGCGCTGAAGGTTACTTCACGCGGCTCTTTAGCCGGCAGCGGCATTTATCGAACTGGTGCAGCTCGATCATGTTGCCGCACGGATCTGTGAGGAAGAGCTGCTCGGCGTCGGGGCCGGTGGCCCCCTTCAGCGACCAGTAGGACGCGCCGAGCCGGTCCAGCTCGGCCTTTGTCTCGACGATGTTCTCGACCGCGAGCGCTACGTGCGGCGCGGTTGGGTCCTGGCCGGGCCCCTTGGCGAAGGGTGACGGCAGGTCGCCGCCGATCAGGTGGATCTGTCCCACTTCGCCGACGTTGATCCAGGCGCCGGGAATGCCCGGCAGCGCGGGCCGGCCATCGTCGGCCTTGAGGCCCAGCACGTCGCCGTAGAATGCCTTGAGATCGCCCAGTGTCTTGTCATCGCCACCGATGCGCACGGCGTGATGATGAATCTCCAGGACCTTGACCGCCATCTTGTGCTCCTCCGCGAGCCGATTCGTTGCAGGTGAGTATCGTGAGCGACGTTGCCGTGGTCAATTGACCAAACAATTAGGTCACTTGACCTGAAGTCAGGCTCCGCGCATCGTTGAGGCAACGACAAACAGCACTGCCGGGAGGAAAGGCAATGCGAACAACCGCAGCCTTGGCTTGGAAGCCATCGGCGACGCTGCCGAAATCGCGGACCTCGTTCGCCGGTATCGGCTATGCAGAGATGGTAGAGCGGGCGCGCAATCTCGCCCCGCAGATCGCTGCCCGCGCCGAGGAATGCGAGCGGTTGCGCCGGCTTCCCGATTCGACCGAGCGCGATCTGCATGACAGTGGCCTGTTCCGCACGGTGCAACCGGCCCGCGTCGGTGGCGCCGACCTCGATATCGGCATCCTGGTCGACACCTGTGCCGAGGTGGCGCGCGTCTGCCCGTCGACGGCATGGAACCTCGGCAACCTCGCGAGCCATCACTGGATGCTCGGCTATTTCCCGCCCGAGGCGCAGGACGAGCTGTGGGACGCCTCACCCGACGTGCTGATCGCCACCTCGCTCGTGTTTCCGGCGGGACGCGGGCGCAAGGTCGACGGCGGTTACGAGGTCTCTGGCCGCTGGCCGTTGTCCTCGGGCGTCGACAATTCCGACTGGAACATGCTGGCCTTCATGGTGCGCGACCATGACGACGGACCACCCGTCGACCAGCGCTTCGCCCTTATTCACCGCTCGAATTACGAAATCATCGACACCTGGCATGCCGTCGGACTGTCGGGCACCGGCTCGAAGGACGTCGCCGTGAAGTCCCTGTTCGTGCCCGAGTACCGCACCCTCACGGCCCGGGCGCTGAACGGCAAACCGCATCCCGGCTCGCCGGTCAATTCCTCGCCGCTCTTCCGCCTGCCTATGCTGGCGCTCGGCCCTTACGTGTTGTCGGGCGTGATGCTGGGCTGCGCCCGCGGCGCCTACGAGACGACGGTGGGCGCGGCGCGCAAGCGCAACGCGACCACGACCGGTCAGCCGGTGGGCAGCAGCCAGACTGTACAGATCAAGGTTGCCGAGGCAGGCGCGCGCATCGATACAGCGGAGCTGGTGATGCGCCGTGCCTGCGAGCACGCCATGGCAGTTGCCCGCGACGGGCGCGATCCCGCGCACGATGACAAACTGCGCTATCGCCGCGACGCCTTCTTCTCGGTGCGGCTCTGCCTCGAGGCCGTCGACATATTGATGGGCGTCGCGGGCTCGAGCGGGCTCTATCTCAGCGGTAGCATGCAGCGCCTGTTCCGCGATGCGCATGCCGCCAACGCGCACGTCATGTTCTCGCCCGACGTTCAGGGTGCAATGTTCGGGCAGCACGCACTCGGCATGGCCGGGCCACCGCCGCTCCTCTAGCTGGGCGTCGGCGACAAGACGGGTTCAATATCGGGAGGAAATCAAAAATGTCTTTGTCATCGATCGCAAGACTGGCCGGCGCCGCGGCGCTGGTCAGCATGTCGGCCTTCGCCGTCCAGGCGCAAACCTCGGGTGAGCCGATCAAGATCGGCGCCATCGTTTCGGCGACCGGCGCTGGCGCCGGCCTCGGCATCCCAGAGCGCAACGGCATGCTGCTGGCCGAGAAGACCATCAACGCCAAGGGCGGCATCAACGGCCGGCCGATCAAGCTCGTCATCGAGGATGACGCCTCCAACCCCGATACGGCACTCAGCAAGGCCAATGACCTTCTGTTCGGCCAGAAGGTGGTGGGGCTGATCGGGCCGTCGCTGACGGCGAGCACGGTGGCGGTCGGCGGCGTCACGCACGCCAACAAGATCCCGCAGATCGCCTTCACCGGCATCGGCCCGGCGGTCGAGAAGGAGCGCAAATGCCTGGCTCACGTCCTGCCGCCTCAGAAGCTGAACGCACAGGCGCTGCTGGAGTATGCAAAGAGCATCAAGGCAACCAAGGTCGGCGTGCTGCATGATGCAGGCTATGGCAACGTCGTGATGGCGGAGATCCGCCCGCTGGCCGACAGCTACGGCGTCAAGCTGGTCGCGGTCGAGAAGTTCGAGGTCGGCGCCACCGACACCACGACGCAGGCGGCCAAGGTGAAGGCCGCGCAGCCCGACGCAGTGTTCATCATCGCCACGTCGGCAACGCCGTTCCGCAACGTCAAGCAGCTGCAGATGGCGCAGCCGGTGGTCGCGGCCATCGGTTCCTCGTCCTATGAATATGTCAACGCCATGGGACCGGGCGCCGACAACGTAGTGATCCCCGAGTTCGTGGTCGGCGAGGATCCGCTGCCGCACCAGAAGGCCTTCGTCGATCTCTACAAACAGACCTACAACAGCACGCCGAAGAACTTCGAGGCGGCTGGCTGGGATGCCGTCCACGTCATGGCCCAGGCCATCGGCAAAGCCGGACCCAACGCCACCCCACAGGCGATCTGCGACGCGATGCGGGCGCCCTATTCGGGCGTGCTGGCCAACTACAACTTCTCGGCCGACGACATGACGGGCATCCCGCTGTCGAGCTACGTGTTCTCCAAGCTGGTCAACGGCAAGTACACGCGCACGCCGTTCCGTATCGCGCAGTAACAACGGTCCCGGGCGGCGCCTCCGTGCGAGGCGCCGCCCGCCCTTGTCCGAGAGCATCCAGACATGACGCTCAGCCTGGTCCTACAGGCCGTCTTCGCCGGCGTGACGAACGGCATGGTCTATGCGCTGGTCGGCATGGGCCTGGCCGCCATCTTCAAGGGCAGCCGCGTGATCAACGCCATGCAGGGCGAGTTCAGCGTCATCGGCGCCATGACCACGGTCCTGCTGTTGACCAAGGCGGGCTGGCCTTACCCGGCGGCGATAGCCGGCGGCGCGCTCGCCGGGGCGCTGGTCGGCGCGTTCATCGAGGTCGCTTTCGTGCGCTACATGGCGAAGAAGAACGCGAGCGAGGACAGCTTCCTTCTGCTCACCATTGGTCTCGCACTCACCCTGTCGGCCAGCATCCTGTTTTTCGTCGGCCGCGACGGTCACCTGTTGCCACCGCTCGGCGGCGAGGGCGTGCTGATCGTGCTCGATGCCGTCATCCAGTTCCACGCCCTGTGGCTGATCGCCATCGGCATCGGTGCCACGCTCCTGCTGCGCGCCTTCTTCCATCGCACGACGGTCGGCCTGTCGATGATGGCGGCCTCGATCGACGCCGATGGCGCCGCGACCACCGGCATCAACGTCGCGCGCATGCGGACCTTCACCTTTGTGCTGGGAGGGGTGTTGGGCGCAGCAGGTGGCATCCTGGTGACTCCGCTGATCGGCGTCGACTACCAGCTCGGCCTCAACCTGACCCTCAAGGGCTTCGCCGCCGCCGTGCTGGGCGGCCTGACGAACCCGCTGGGCGCCGCCGTCGGCGGCCTCACGCTCGGCCTCGTCGAGTCGCTGGCCATCATCGGCATCTCGTCGAGCTACAAGGACGTCGTGGCCTTCTCCGTACTGATCGTGATCATGATCCTGATGCCCCAGGGCATTCTCGGTCGCGCCGGCCGCCGGGGCGGCTGAGGCCATGACCTCGCGTCTCATCTGGATCGCCGTCGCGCTCGCCGTCTGGGCCGTGCTGCCCTTCGTCGTGCCGCGCAACATCGCCGACCTGCTGGTCTTCACCGGAATCTATTCCATCGCCGGCCTGGGCATCGGCCTGCTGCTCGGCCATTGCGGCATCGTCAACCTGGCCCAGGCGACCTTCTACGGCCTCGGCGCCTACGCCAGCGCCTATTGCACCGTCATGATGGGCCTGCCCAGCGCCGTGGGCTTCGTTGCCGGCGCGGCGATCAGCATGGCGCTGGCCTATGTCATCGGCCGACCCATCCTGCGCCTCACCGGCTACTTCCTGGCGCTGGGCACGCTGGCGCTGAGCGCCATCGCCAGCGCACTGTTCTTCGAATGGGACTGGCTGACCGGTGGCACGCTCGGCATCGGCGGCATTCCAAAGCTCGACCTGTTCGGTTTCGTTCTCGACCGGCCATCCCGCTACTACTTCTTCGTATGGATCGTGGCCTTCGCCTGCATGGCGGCAGCGCGCAACCTGGTCGACAGCCGCACCGGCCTCATGCTGCGCGCCATGCGTGACTCCAGTACTGCCGCTGCGTCGCTGTCAATCGACCTCCAGGGACTGCGGACGCGCGTCTTCGTGGTCTGCGCCCTGTTCGGCAGCCTGGCCGGCAGCCTGTTCGCACACCACGCCTCCTTCGTCAGCACCCAGAGCTTCACCGTCGACCGTTCCATCAGTTTTCTGCTGATCCCAGTCATCGGTGGCGCAACGTCGATCCCCGGCATCGTGGCGGGGGCGGTATTCGTGACTTTCCTCCCTGAGTTCCTGAGCAAGTTGGGTGACATCCACCAGATCCTGTTCGGCCTCGCCCTGGTAGCCGTGGTGGTGATGCTGCCGGACGGGCTGATGGGTGCCGTGGGGCGGCTCAGGGCATGGCATGCGGCACGGCGGGGCAGCGATGCCGGCTGAGCCCATCCTGTCGCTCAACGAGATCGGCCACCGGTTCGGCGGCCTCAACGTCCTGCGCTCGGTCACTTTCGATGTGCCGGAGGGCGGCATCGTGGGCCTGATCGGCCCGAACGGCTCGGGCAAGACGACGCTGTTCAATATCGTGAGTGGCTACATCCGGCCGTTGATGGGCACTGTCACCTATCGCGGCGTACCGCTGCTCCGCGACTCGATCCAGAAGCGCGGCCTCGCCGGCCTCGTGCGCACCTTCCAGACGCCGCAGGTCTTCGAGCAGATGACGGTGTTCGAGAATGTCATGGCCGGCTGCGCCAAGCTCACCCGCACCACCATGCTGCAGGACCTGCTACGCACACCAGCCGCACGTGACCAGATGCGCGAGATCAGCAAGCTGGCGGAGGCCGCCTGCGAGCGCTTCCACCTCAAAGGCCTGCGGGACCTGCCGGCGGCCAGCCTGACGGCGGGCCAGCGCCGCATTCTCGAGATCGCCCGCGCTGTGGTCGGCAAGCCGCGCCTGCTGCTGCTCGATGAACCGTCGTCTGGCCTCAATGCTCAGGAGATCGAGAACCTGCGCGACTGGATCGTGCGGCTGAATGCCGAGGGCATCACCATCCTGCTGGTGTCGCATGACATGGGTCTGATGACCGTGGCCCACACCGTTCATACGCTCTATTTCGGTGAGATCGTCGCCAGCGGGGACATGGCCGCCATCCAGCGCGACCCCCGGGTGCGCGAAGTCTATCTCGGGGTCTGAGTCATGCTCGAAGTAGCCTCCGTCACCGCCGGCTACGGCGCCCTCACCATCCTGCGCGATGTCTCGCTCAAGGTCGGCGACGGCGAAGCCGTGGCCTTGGTCGGCGCCAACGGCGCGGGCAAGACGACCCTGGTCCGCACTGTATGCGGCCTGCTGCGCGCTCGCAGTGGCCACATCGTCAAGAACGGCACCGACATCACCGCGGCCCCGGCCCACGACCTCGCCGGCCATGGCCTCGCGGTCGTGCTCGAGAATCGCCGCTTGTTCGGCGAACTCTCGGTTCGCGAGAACCTGGTGCTGGCCGAGACTGTCGGCCGGCGGGCGCGCGGCGGCCGGATGCGCTTCACCTGGGACGAAGTGACGGCATTGTTTCCGGTCGTGAAGGAACGCCTCGATTCGGCGGTCGAACTGCTGAGCGGTGGCCAACAGCAGATGGTGGCGATTGCCCGTGCTCTCCTGCTGCAGCCCGACCTGCTGATCATGGATGAGCCTTCGACGGGACTCGCGCCAAAGGTCGTGAAGGACATCCTGCTGGTGATCAAGGCGTTGCGCGAACGCGGAATGGGCCTGCTGCTGATCGAGCAGAATGTCGGGATCGCCTCGGAGATCACCGACCGCGGCTACGTCATGGCGCTGGGCAGCATCGTCCATGAGATCGGCGTCGGCGAATGGCAGTCCTTCCTCAAGGACGAACGCCTGGTGAAGGCATATCTCGGATGAACACAGAGGCCCCGGTCCGTGTTGGAATCCTGGGCCTCGGCCGCATAGGCCGTGTCGTCGCCGCCAACCTGCAAGCCGGTGGCTTCTCCGTCGCCGCCGTCGAGCGGCCGAATGCCCGCGACTTCCCCGCAACCGGCGGCCGGCTGGAGGCCGACGCCGCCCACCTTGCCGCTGCGAGCGATGTCGTCGTGTCCTGCCTCGCAAGTGAGGCGCAGATGGAACAGGCCTTCCTGGGCCCAGATGGCATGGTAGCAGGCGCCCATGCCGACCTCGTCGTGATTGAGATGGGTACCTTCCCGATCGCCCTCAAGCGGCGACTGGCCGGGGCGCTGGCCACCCGGGGGGCAGCCATGCTCGATTGCCCGATCAGCGGCACGCCGCCGGTCGTCGCCCGACGCGAGGCGATGCTGTTCGTGAGTGGCGACGAGGCTGTCGTACAGCGCATGTCGCCAGTCCTCGCCGCGATATCGCAAAAGCAGACCTTCGTCGGCGCATTTGGCGCCGGCATGGCGACCAAGCTCGTCACCAACTTCCTGGTGATCGCCAACACGCTGGCCGTTGCCGAGGCCTTCGTGCTGGGCACCGAGTCCGGTCTCGATCCGCGGCAGATGATCGCCGCAATCGGCGATAGCTTCGCGGGCTCCCGTGTCTTCGACTTCCGCGCACCGATGATGGCGTCTCGTACCTATCAGCCAGCCCCGGGGCCGGCGCGAATCGTATGGAAGGATCTCCAGTACATTCACGCCCAGAGCGCTGCTCTCGGCCTGGCCGGCCCGCTGCTGGAAACAGCAATGGAATGGTACAGGCGGATGATTGAGGCGGGCCGCGGCGAAGACGAATGTGCAGGGGTGTTCGAGATATTGGCTGCGGCAGGCAAGCGCAATTAGCGGTCCTTGCGGTCCGCTCGCCGGGCATTCGTCACGGAGTATCGACGAGATCGTGGCCCACTACACCGCGCGGACTGCCGACCAGGCGCACCAAAGTGCAGCCTAGCGTACATTACAGCACGATGGTGCCCCCGGTCGGACTCGAACCAACACTCCCGAAGAAACCTGATTTTGAGTCAGGCCGGAAGTACTAGCTCCGTAGTTGATAATAATCGATTTTTGACCGCCGCGACGCCAGCATCCAGAGCC
>CAMAYC010000055.1 GCA_945862125.1 Reyranella massiliensis 521 | reverse complement strand
GTGACGGCGATCGACCGCGATGTGAGCGGCCTTCCCATTGCCGACGCCATCGAAATCATCGCGGCCGACCTCGAGGACGGCTCGCCCTGGCCGCTGGCCGGTCGCACGTTCGGCGCGGTGGTCGTGACCAACTACCTGCACCGGCCGCTCCTTCCCATGCTGCTCGACAGCGTCGAGCCAGGCGGCGTGCTGCTCTATGAGACGTTCATGATCGGCAACGAACGCTTCGGAAAGCCGAGCCGGCCCGAGTTCCTGCTGCGGGACGGCGAGCTGCTGGAGCTGGCGCGCGGCCGCTTCTCGGTGATCGCCTACGAGGCGCGTCTGATCAGCGAGCCGAAGATGGCGATGGTGCAGCGGATCGCGGCGCGAAGGACGTAACGAGCGCCAGCCGTCACGCCTTCTTGGCCCACTCGTAAGGAACTGTCTTCGGATCGATCTTGGACGTCGAAATCGCCGCTTCCATGATGTAGCGCACCGACAATCGCGGATCGAGCGTCGCCTTGGCCATGCCGACGAACTGAGCCGCGACGAAACTCGCCACCACCGGCCAGTGCTCTGTCGCTAAGCGATGTCCGGTGGCCGGCCCCGGATTCTCGGTGCTGCTGAAGATGGCGTTCGCCGTCGGCCAAAACAGGTCGAGCGCCTCACGCGCCGCCAAATTTGGGCGATGCTCTTCGGCTGCACGGATCACGCCAAACGCCGGAGAGCCGACGACGCTCGACACATGACCAAAAATCTCCTTCAGGTCCGGCAACTCGGCGACGGTTACACCGGCTTCCACTGCGGCGCCGCCAACGAACCCAAAGAGTGGCAATATGCTGCCTTGCCCACCGACAAGCAGAGCGTTCAACGGATCGCCGAAATAGTAGGTCCCGCCATCTTTGACTTCGACGACGTGAATATCGCGGGTGAGCTTGAGCCGACCAGGCCTGATCATTGTCTCCCACAAGGAGTGCGCCGCGGCGTAACCGGCAATGGCGCCGATGACAACCATAAGTGTCTCGGCGTGCACGCCCCGTTCGTCCTTCAATGTCCCGAGAAGGGTTTCGCGCAGATTACCGACCGCGCAGTTGCCCGCGACTTCTTCGGCCGCTGTCTTGTTCTTCCAGGGCAGGATCACGCCCGTCGTCGGCGCAGAAGCCGTGTCGCCGGCCTGAGGCGGCCCCGATCCAAGACCCAGCGCTCCCCGAAGTTTGTCGAACAGTCCCATCGGCGCCGACGTTCCTACTCCGCCGCCTTGGCGACCGCCGCCTTGTGCAGCACGGGCGCCGCATATTTCCGGTCGTGCTGCAGCGAGGGCACCATCTTGCGGGCTTCCTCGACCTTGGCGAGATCGACCTCGGCAATCACAAAGCCCGCGGTCTCGCCGCCAGCGTCGGCCAGCACCTCGCCCCACGGGGCGATGGCGATCGAGTGACCGTAGGTCTTGCGGCCCGAACCCTTGTGCGTGCCCACCTGCGCGGGCGCAAAGACGAAGCAGCCGGTTTCGATGGCGCGTGAGCGCAGGATGGTGTGCCAGTGCGCCTTGCCCGTCGGCACGGTGAAGGACGACGGAATGGACAGCATCGTGGCGCCGGCATGCGCCAGCTCGCGATAGAGGTAGGGGAAGCGCAGGTCGTAGCAGATGGTCATGCCGAGCACGCCCCACGGTGTCTCGGCCAGCACCGCGCGATCGCCCGGCTTGAAGGTCGCCGACTCGAAATAGTTCTCACCGCCGGCCAGGCGGACATCGAACATATGGATCTTGTCGTAGCTCGCCACGATGCCGCCCGAGGAATCGATCAGGTAGGAGCGGTTGCGGATCTGCTCCTCGCCCTCGATGCGGACATGGATGCCGCCCAGCAGGAACCAGGCACCCGTCTCGCGCGCCGACGCGCGGCAGGCTGCCAGCATGCCGTGGCTCGCTTCCGTCTGCGCCTTCTCCAGCGTCTCGGTGCGGTTGGCGCCGATCAGGCCGGTGTTCTCCGGCGTCATGATGAAATCGGCGCCGGCATCGCGCGCGAGCCGTGTCTGCTCCTGCACAAAGGCCACGTTCTCGGCCATCTCGTTGCTGACGTTGGTCTGGATCAGGCCGGCCTTGAACGTAGTCCCCATCGGACGGTTCTCCTCAGCCCGGCTGGGCGAGCAGCGCGTCGAGCTTGCCTGCCTGCTCGAGGGCGGCGAGTTCGTCGGAGCCGCCGATATGCTGGCCGTTGATGAAGATCTGCGGGACGGTCGTGCGCCTGGCCCGTTCGCGCATTTCCGCGCGCTTCTTGTCGTCCATCATGACGTCCGTCTCTTCGTAGGCGGCGCCCTTGTGGTCGAGCAGGCCCTTGGCGCGGGCGCAGTAGCCGCAGAACGGCGTAGTGTAGATTTCAATCTTGGCCATCGTGGTCTCCTAGGGAGCTGACTATACCGCCGGCCGGACGACCCGCGCCAGCGTCAGCACATCTACGTGTCGGGCGCCGCCCCGTTGCAGGACCCGGGCACAGGCCTCGGCCGTCGCGCCGGTGGTGAGGACATCGTCGACCAGCAGCACCGTCTTGCCGGCGACCTTGGCGGCCCAACGCGGGTGGATCTCGAAAGCCTCGCGGACGTTGCGGCGCCGCTCCTTGGCCCGAAGACCGGCCTGCGAGCCCGTCCATCGGTGGCGACGCAGGAGATCCGGGGCCAGGCGCCCGCCGGTTGTCCCTCCAGCTTCCTCTGGCGCCGCGCGAACAACGGCGCGGGCCAGCAGGAGAGCCTGGTTATATCGGCGCGTCAGGAGACGCCGCCAATGAAGCGGCACCGGCGCGATCAGGTCGGCCTCGGCCAGAAGCTCCGAGCCGGCACGCGCCATCCAGCCGCCGCAGGCGTGCGCGATGTCGGTCCGGTCACCATGCTTGAACGGCAGGACCAGATGCCGGCTCTGCGTGTCGTAGGCCAGCGCCGCGCGGGCCCTGCGAAATCTCGGGCGGCGGGCAAGACAGCCCGCGCACAGCGCCTCGTCGCCGATATGTTCGGCGAAGGGATCGCCGCAGCAGGCGCACTGGGGCGATGAAATAAAAGAGAAACCCTGCCAGCAACCGGCGCAGAGCGCGCCCGGCGCCCCGACAATCTCGCCGCAGCCGAGACAGAGCGGCGGCAGCACGGCATCGAGCATCAACCGGCCGGCGTTTGCGCAGACACTCAAAGCCGAGGACAGCATCGAGCAATTGGGCCGGGCAATTGCGCCGACAGGATGGCGGCGCCCTACTACCGGCGGCGGCACTTTCGCCTTACATACTTGGCCGTGGCTGCTCCCGACCCCCTTCTGGTCTTCGACCGCACCGTTCTGCGCCGGCGGCGCGACCGCGCGGCGCATGGCTGGGAGAAACAGGCCTTTCTGAAGCGCGAGATCGCCGAGCGCCTCGTCGAGCGGCTGGACGACGTGCGCCGCGGCTTCGCGCTGGCGCTCGATCTCGGCTGTCATGGCGACGAAATTGCGACTGCCTTGGGCGAGCGGACGACCGTCGGGAAGCTCGTGCGCAGCGACCTCGGCGAGGCCTTCGCCCGGCGGGCCGCCGGTCCGGCCGTGGTGGCCGACGAGGAGGCGCTGCCTTTCGCCGCCGCCAGCTTCGACCTGGTGATGAGCGCCATGGCGCTCCATTGGGTCAACGACCTTCCCGGCACGCTGATCCAGATCGGCCGCATCCTCAAGCCCGACGGATTGTTCCTGGGCGCCATGCTGGGGGGCGGCACGCTGTGGCAACTGCGCCAGGCGCTGGCCGCGGCGGAAAGCGAGATCGAGGGCGGATTGAGCCCCCGGGTGTCGCCCTTCGCCGACCTGCGCGACGCGGCGGGCCTGCTGCAACGGGCGGGCTTTGCCCTGCCGGTGGCCGACGGCGAGACGATCGACGTCGAATATGAGAGCGCGCTGGCGCTGATGCGGGACCTCGGCGCGATGGGCGAGGGCAATCTCGTCCTGGAGCGCCGCCGCGGGCTGGCGCGCCGTGCCACCTTCCTGCGGGCGGCGGAAATCTATGGCGAGCGCTTCGCCGGGCCGTCCGGCCGCGTGATGGCGAGTTTCGAGGTGCTGTTCCTGCACGGCTGGGCGCCGCATGCCTCGCAGCCCAAGCCGCTGAAGCCGGGCAGCGCCGCGTTGAGACTGTCCGAGGCGCTCGGCACCGCCGAATACAGCGCCGGTGAAAAAGTGGAGCGGAGCTAGCCTGTGGTCAAACTGTCGTTCACTGCGCTGCTGTCGGAGAGCTTCAGCTTCTTCTTCGCCAACATCCGCCTCTTCTTCCATCTCGTCACGATCCCCTGGATCGCCTCGCTCGCCATCCGAGTGATGGGCAGCTTGCTGAACCAGGACTCGATGATGGCCGTACTGGTCGAGAAGGCGCTCGATATCGTGCCGACGGTGATGTTCATGCTGGCCTGGCAGCGCCTCGTGCTGCTGGGGCCTAACCGCGTCGAGCGCCTGCCGGGCCTCGGCTGGTCGCCGCGCGAGACGGCGTATCTCGTCCACCTGGTCAAGATCGGCGGCATTACTTTCGTGCTCATCTCCGCCTTCGTCCTCACGATGGGCACGATGGACTATGGCGCGTTGACGACGCCGGGCGCGCCGATCGATCCCGCCCAGACCCAGCGCCAGGCGCTGGCGGCGCCGCTGGGCGCCGGCTTCATGGTGTCGGTGCTGCTGGCGCTGCGCGTGAGCTATGGCCTCGCCGCCACGGCGGTCGACGTGCCGTTCTCGCCCCGCCTGTCGTGGGGTTACGGCCGCGGCAATGGCTGGACCATCATCGGCACGCTGTTCCTGACCTTCTTCGTGAGCGCCATCGTCACCACAATGGCCACGCTGATCACGCTCAGCATCATGCGCGGCATGCTAGGCGCCCAGGAGGCCGCCGTCGTCGTCACCTGGACGGTGGCGCTGCTTGTCTCGTACGCCGGCGCCGCCGTTGCCGCCACGCTGCAAGCCATCATCTTCCGCACCCTGCTCGGCTGGCGCGAAGGCGCGCCGCTGCCGGCGACGACGTGATCTAGAGCAGATCCCTGAGCAGGCCGACCAGCGGCAGGTCGGCGGGCGGCATCGGGTATTTCGAGAGTTCGATGGGCGCGACCCACTTCAGGGCCTGGCCCTCGCGCGGCTGCGGCACGCCGTTCCATTTGCGGCAGGCGAAGACGGGCATCAGCAGATGGAACGTCTCGTAGCCGTGGCTGGCGAAGGCGATGGGCGCCAGGCAGCTCGTGGCGGTTTCGATGCCGAGTTCCTCGTGCAGTTCGCGCACCAGGGCCTGTTCAGGAGTTTCCCCGGGATCGACCTTGCCGCCGGGAAATTCCCAGAGGCCTGCCATGGATTTTCCCGCCGGACGCTGGGCGATCAGGATACGGCCGTCCGGATCGACCAGAGCCACCGCAGCCACCAGGACAAGCGGACGGGAACCCAGCGGCGGCGGGCCGCCCGGACATTCCTCGTCCAGGGAACCGCTCAAGAGCGGTAGCTGCCGTTGATGTCGATGTAGCCGTGCGTCAGGTCGCAGGTCCACACGGTGGCACGGCCACGGCCGATGCCGAGGTCGATGTCGATCACGACATCGCTGCCCTTCATGTGCTTGGTAACCGGCGCCTCGTCGTAGTTGGCCACGACCTGGCCGCCGTCCGTGATGCGGACGCCGCCGATCGAGATGCGGAGCTTGTCGCGATCCGCGCGCTCGCCCGACTTGCCGACCGCCATGACGACCCGGCCCCAGTTGGCGTCCTCGCCGGCGATAGCGGTCTTGACCAGCGGCGAATTCGCCACCGCAAGACCGATCTTGCGGGCAGCACCGTTGGACGAGGCGCCGCCGACGTTGATGGTGACGAATTTCGTGGCGCCCTCGCCGTCGCGGGCGAGCAGCTGCGCCAGTTCGATCAGCACCTCGTCGAGCGCGCGCTTGAAATCGACCAGGACGGGATCGTCGGCCTCCTCGATCGGTGCATGGCGGGCAGCGCCTGTGGCGACCAGCAGCAGCGTGTCGCTGGTCGAGGTGTCACCGTCGACGGTGACGCAATTCAGCGACTTGTCGGCGGCGTCGGCCAGCAGCTTCTGCAGGACGCCGGCCGGCACCTTGGCGTCGGTAAAGACGAAGCCCAGCATGGTCGCCATGTCGGGGGCGATCATGCCCGAGCCCTTGAGGAAGCCGTTGATGGTGACGAGCTTCTCGCCAATCTTGGCCTGGCGCGTGGCGAGCTTGGGGAAGGTGTCGGTCGTCATCATGGCGGCGGCCGCGGCCGACCAGCCGTCCTCGCGCGCCGATTTGATCAGCGACGGCACGACGGAAACGATCTTCTCCCAGTCGAGCGGCTGGCCGATCACGCCGGTCGAGGCCATGAACACTTCGTTGCGCGGGCAGCCCAGCGCCTGGGCAATGGCGCGGGTGCTCTCCTCGACCGCCTTGTCGCCGGCCTTGCCGGTGAAGGCATTGGCGTTGCCGGCGTTGACGACGATGGCGCGGACCTTGCCGCGGGCCAGGTTCTTGCGGCACCAGTCGACCGGCGCCGAGCAGGTCTTGGATCTGGTCAGCACGCCCGCAATAGTGGCTCCGGCCGGCACCAGCGCCAGGAAGACGTCGTCGCGGTCCTTGTAGCGCACGCCGGACTGCGCGGCCCCGAGCTTGACCCCGGCGATGCGTGGCAGCGTCGGCGTCGTCTTGGGCGCGAGCGGCGATAGGGCGTACGTGGCGGACATAGGGCTCCCCTTTCGGAGGCCGGGCTTATCCCCGACCCATCCGAACGAGGGAGACTACACCAGAAACGCCCGAAAACGTGAGTTCTACTTGGCGAGTGCTACTTGGGAGGTGCGGCGGGCTTGGCGGGGGCCGCGGCCGGCGCCCGGGCAGGAGCGGCCGGCGTGACCGCGACGGGCTCGGGCTTGCTGCCGTCGATGTTGAACTTCTCGATCTTGGCGCGTGAGCGCATCAGGTCGAGTTCGGCGGTCACGGCCTCGCGGGCCATTTCCTCGCGGAGCTGCTCGGCCAGTTCCTCGAAGGCCGGCGGCGGCGCCTTGCGGCGATCCTCGACCTGGATGACGTGGTAGCCGAACTGCGTCTTGACCGGCGTCTCGGACAGCGTGCCCTTCTTGAGGTCGAAGGCGGCGTCGGCGAATTCCTTCACCATGTCGCTCTTCTTGAACCAGCCGAGGTCGCCACCTTCGGCGCCCGAGGCCTTGTCGGTCGACTTCTCCTTGGCGAGCTTGTCGAAAGCCGCACCCTTCTTGATCTCGGCGATCAACGCCTTGGCCTCGTCCTCGGTCGCCACCAGGATGTGCTTGGCGTGCACCTCTTCCTCGGCCGGCATCGACTTCAGCCGCTCCTCGTAGCGCTGACGCAGCTTGTCGGCGGTGACTTTGCGGGCGATCTCGCGCTGGATCCAGAAATCCTGCAGCACCTGCTCCTCGACGAAGGCGAGACGCTTCTTATAGGCGGGATCCTCGGTGACCTTGCTCTTCTTGCCTTCCTGGACGACGAGCTTGCTGTCGACCAGGCGATCGAGCAGGGCCGGAAAGACGGCCTGGAGCGGCATGCTGCGATACTGCGGCGGCAGCGACTGTTGCGCGACCTCGAGTTCCGACAGCCGGACCGGCACACCATTGACCGTGGCGACGATCGGATCCTTGGGCACCTGGGCGGCGGCGGCGGCCGGCGGCTTGGCGGCCGGCTTCGCCGCGGCCGGAGCCTGGGTCGCAGGTTGAGCGGCGGGCTTGGCAGCCGGCGGTGGTGCCGGATTCTGGGGCTGTGCGGGATTCTGGGGCTGCGCCAGGGCGGGGCCCGCAATCGCGGCGGCTGCGCAACACAGGACGACGAGGCGCAGGGGACGCAGGTATTGGCTCATGACGGGCTCCGGGGACTTCTGTCTCGAGGATGGAAGGCAGCGCATGGGTTTACACAGGCCCGCTCGGGCCAAGCAAGCACGGCCTCTGCGACGAGGCCGTTGATGGCGGTCAATTGCGGCACTTTTTCGTGAGCATGGATTAAATATCGTTCATCAAGACGGTCGCGGCGGCGGCTCGGCCGCCGGTGCGTTGACACTTGAGGGCACGCTCTCTATCTCTCCCTAGGACGGCGGGCCGAAGTGCCCGCCTAAGTCATTACAATATCGAGGTTTTCATGCTGGGGGCGCTCGCTCGAACCCTGTTCGGGACGGCCAACGACCGCATCGTCAAAGGCTTCGACAAGCCGGTGGCCAGGATCAATGCGCTCGAACCGGCATTCATCAAGCTCTCCGACGAGGAGCTGCGCGCCAAGACAACTGAATTCCGCGACCGGCTCGCAAAGGGCGAGAAGCTGGACGAGCTCCTGCCGGAGGCCTTCGCCACGGTGCGCGAAGCAGCCAAGCGCACGCTCGGCCAACGCCACTTCGACGTCCAGCTCAAGGGCGGCATGGTCCTGCACCAGGGCAAGATCGCCGAGATGAAGACCGGCGAAGGCAAGACGCTGGTCGCCACCCTGCCGGTCTTTCTCAATGCCCTCGAAGGCAAGGGCGTGCACGTCGTCACTGCGAACGACTATCTCGCGCGTCGCGACTCGGAGTGGATGGGCCGCATCTACACTTTCCTCGGCCTCACTGTCGGCGTGATCGTACACGAGATGGACGACGAGCAGCGCAAGGCCGCCTACGCCTGCGATGTCACCTACGCCACCAACAACGAACTCGGCTTCGACTACCTGCGCGACAACATGAAGTACCGCCTCGACGCCATGGCGCAGCGGCCCTTCAACTTCGCCATCGTCGACGAGGTCGATTCGATCCTGATCGACGAGGCGCGCACGCCGCTGATCATCTCCGGCCCGGCCGAAGATTCCTCCGAACTCTACCGCCGCGCCGACACGGTGATCCCGCGGCTCAAGGCCGAGCATTACGAAAAGGACGAGAAGAACCGCACAGTGGTGCTGACCGATGCAGGCGTCGAGGCAGTCGAGGAAATCCTGCGCGGCGACGGCCTGCTCGCCGAGGGCATAACCCTCTACGCCCCGACCATGGTCTCGGTGCTGCACCACATCACGCAGGCGTTGCGCGCCCACAAGCTGTTCGCCAAGGACGTCGACTACATCGTCAAGGACGGCCAGGTCGTCATCATCGACGAATTCACCGGCCGCATGATGGCCGGCCGGCGCTACTCCGAGGGACTGCACCAGGCGCTCGAGGCCAAGGAGCAGGTCGAGATCCAGCGCGAGAACCAGACGCTGGCTTCGATCACCTTCCAGAACCTGTTCCGCATGTATCCCAAGCTGGCCGGCATGACCGGCACGGCGCTGACCGAGGCGACCGAGTTCGGCGAGATCTATCGCCTCGAAGTGGTCGAGATCCCGACCAATGTGCCGGTCGTGCGCAAGGACGCCGACGACGAGATCTACCGCACGCTCACCGACAAGACGCGCGCCATCGTCAAGCTGATCGAGGAGTGCCGCGCCCGCCACCAGCCGATGCTGGTCGGCACGGTATCGATCGAGAAGTCCGAGGAGCTGGCCGCCGAGCTGAAGAAGCAGGGCATCCCGCACAATGTGCTGAACGCCCGCTTCCACGACCAGGAAGCCGTGATCGTGGCCCAGGCCGGCCGGCCGGGCGCGGTCACCATCGCCACCAACATGGCCGGCCGCGGCACCGACATCCAGCTGGGCGGCAACGTCGACATGTTGCTGCGCCAAAGCGAACCGGAAATCGTCGCCAAGTTCCCCGACGAGGCTGCGCGCCAGGCCGAGATCGAGCGCGTGGCGGCCGAGATCCGCGCCGGTGTCGAGCGCGACCGCGAGATCGTGCTCAAGGCTGGCGGCCTCTACGTGGTCGGCACCGAGCGCCACGAAAGCCGGCGCATCGACAATCAGCTGCGCGGCCGCTCGGGCCGCCAGGGTGATCCCGGCGCGTCGAAGTTCTTCCTGTCGCTGGAAGACGACCTGATGCGCATCTTCGGCAACAACAAGGTGCTCGACTGGGTCCAGAAGAAGGGCATGGCCGACGACGAGGCACTGACCCACCGCTGGCTCAACAAGGCGCTGGAGACGGCGCAGGGCAAGGTCGAGGCACGCAACTTCGAGATCCGCAAGAACCTGCTGCGCTTCGACGACGTCATGAACAGCCAGCGCACCGAGATCTACAAGGAGCGCATCGAGCTGATGGGCACCGAGGATGTGTCGGAGACGGTGGCCGGCATGCGCCGCGACGTCGTCGATGCGCTGGTGAGCCGCACCATCCCCGAAGACGTCTACGCCGAGCAGTGGAAGGTGGCGGAGCTCAAGGACGAGGTACAGCGCCTGTTCGGCCTCGACCTGCCGGTCGACCAGTGGGCGAAGGAAGAAGGCATCGCCGACGAGGAGATCCGCACGCGGCTCAACGAGGCGACCGAGCGGCTGTTCGCCCAGAAGGCGGCGCAATACGGACCGGAAGTCTGGCGCCAGGTCGAGAAGAGCGTGCTGATGCAGCTCTTCGACCAGGGCTGGAAGGATCACCTGCTCCACCTCGACCATCTGCGCCAGGGCATCGGGCTTCGCGCCTATGGCCAGAAGGATCCGCTGAACGAATACAAGCGTGAGGCGTTCAACCTCTTCAACGACCTGCTGACCGGCCTGCGCGAGCAGGTGGTGGCGCTGCTGGCCACGCTGCAGCTGCGCATGGACGCGCCGCCGATGCCCGAGATGCCGCAGCAGATGCACGAGGTCCACGAGGATCCCGCCCTGGCCTCGGCCATGCGCGACGACCCCGCCTTCGATCCGGCCGATCCGGAAGGCGGCGGCGTCGCCACGCTGCACCGTCCGCGTCCGGCCAAGCAGGCGCTCGACGTCAACGATCCCTCGACCTGGGGCAAGGTCGCGCGCAACGCCGCCTGCCCCTGCGGCTCGGGCAAGAAGTTCAAGCACTGCCACGGCCGGGTTTGATCTCCCGGCGGCTCAGGTCTGCAGTCTGTTGAAGATGAAGCGCGGCAGGTGCCGGACGATCGGCATGATCAGCCGCCATTTGGCCGGCATTTAGACCACCGGCAATACTTCTGGCGCGTCTAGCTGCGATGGAGTTCTTATTCTTGGTGCGATGCCTTCAAAACCGACCATGAGCCGGGGCTACGGCGCGATTCCCGCGACGACTCCGGTCGCGACGGCCCTCTATGTCGTCACCGGACTGATCGTCCTCGCCTACAGCATCGGTATCGCCGTCGTCGGCCCGTCGATGTATGCGGACCAAGGCACAGGCTTTCTCGTCCTCGAGGCGATGAAACGCGGCGGCCCCTTCAACACGGTGCCGATACCCGATCCCGCCGATATCTCGCGCGATCTAAATTTCTTCGTCGCCTGGTGGTCGCCCGGCCAGTATCTCGTGCCGGGGTTCTTCCTGGCGCTGGGCTTCGACCTCGGACAGGCAATCACCCTCACCGTCACCTTGTGTTCGGTGGCGGGCCTCGTCGGTCTCCATCTCCTCTATCGAAGCTGGGGATTCCCGCCGCTCAGCATCGCACTCACGCTCCTGGTGCTGGCCGGCAGCCGGCTGTTCTCCCACCAGTTCGCCTACTACGGCGGCGGCGAGATTATTCTCTTCGCCCTCACGCCATGGTTCCTGCTGCTGCTTTTCCGGATGCGCGAATTTACGCCCGGCCAGGCGCTGTGCGTCTTCGCGGCCATAGCCGTCCTCACCGTCGCGAAGCTTTCCGGCCTCGTGCTGGCCGTCGCCTCGATCGCCGCCCTGCAGATCGTCGACCTGAGATCGGGTCGCCCGGGCAAGATGCGGCGGCTGGTGACGGCCGGCGTCATGCTCGCCGTGTTCGGCATCGCCTTCAAGATCCTCTGGCTGTCCCGGGGCGAAACGCCCACCAGCCATTCCCTGGCCGTCTTCTCGCCCGAGCGCCTGCTGACGCATGCGATACCGTCCTTCATCGCGGGCTTTACCAGCATTCTTTCCATCGGCGACTTCATGACCGCCGCCCTGATGCACCCCAAGTACGGTGTCGGCTTCATCGAAACGAGGGCTTCGTTCTACCTCCTGCTGGCGATTCCCGTCGGATTCCTCGCCTTTTTCGTCGGCCGGCAGATCTCGCGCTCCCATCCCGCCTACTTTCAGTTCGCCGCAGCGCTGACGGTCATCTTCGCGCTGATCATGACGGCGGTCTTCATACGGGGCGGCGAAGTGAGCCTCGAGGATCGCCACTACCGGCAAATAGGCCTGGTCCTCGCGATCGGCGTCGTCCATGCCGTCCTGGACTGGCGGCCGGCGTTCAAACTCGCCATCGGGGGCCTGGCGCTGATCCTGCTCGCCTACAGCGCCACGACGTTTGCCGCGAAGCTGCAGCGGCACATCGCCAGCGCAAAGAGCAGCCAGGGCTTTCGTCACATGGTGCTGTCGCCGCAGGCCATGGACTTCATCCGGAAGAACCTGACGACGCCTCCCAAGGGCACGTCCCTGCTGGTGGTTCCGTCGGCCGAGATCGGACTGGAGTTTCCCGGCCGCCGTATCGTCGAGATTCCCGCCAATTTCCGGACGCACGACGACCTCCGCACCCGCTATTCCTACCGCGGGCGTGTCGACAGGCTGGGCGTGCTGGTCCAGACTGAGGATGTGGAGAATGGCAAGGCCGCGCTGGTCCTGGCTGCTTTCAAGGACTATCCGTTGAATGGTTGGACCGTGACGCCGCTCGGCAACACCACGTACTACTCCCAAGGCCAATAGCGAGGTCCGAGCCGTGAGCCAGTCCGGCTTCGATGTGCCTCCCCGTCAGGATCTGAGGCTGTCCGTCGTCATCCCTGTCTACAACGAGCGGGAGACCCTGCCGCGAATCCTGCGCGCCGTCATGGCGGTGCTGCCGGGCATTCGCCGCGAGATCATCGTGGTCGACGATGGTTCGCGCGACGGCACGCGCGAATGGATTTCGACGACCTTCCCGGCCGACTCCAACGAAATCTCCGGCGTTCGTCGCAACGCCGACGGGACAATTGATTTCTTGTCCGGCGGCGCGGCGGCCGATGGCGACGGTGTCGAGAAAGCAGCAGGGCCGGTGACCGTGAGGCCCCTATTGCAGGCGGCGAACGGCGGCAAGGGAAGTGCGCTCCGCGCCGGACTGACCGCGGCCACCGGCGACGTGCTGGTCATCCAGGACGCCGACCTGGAATACGATCCGTCGGATTGGGCACCGATGTTTCGGCTTCTCCAGATCGACGTTGCCGACGTCGTCTATGGGTCTCGCTTCTACGGCCGGCCGCATCGCGCGCTGTACTTCTATCACTATCTCGGCAATCGGACGATTTCTGCGCTGTTCAATGTCTTCTACGACCAGACGCTGACCGACCTCGAGACCTGCTACAAAATGTTCCGCCGCGAGGTGATCGATGGCGCGCTCCTCTCGAGCAACGACTTTGGCATCGAGGTCGAGCTTTCCGCCGTTTTCGCGCGGCCCAGGCGCTGGCGGATATACGAATGCGCCATCAGCTACTACGGACGCACCTATGACGAAGGCAAGAAGATCGGCTGGCGCGACGGATTGCTGGCGCTTTGGTACGTCGTGAAATTCCGCTTCGCGCGGCTGACGCGCTAGAGGCCGAACTTCATGAGCATGCGCCGTGCCGCCCTGGTGGTTCTCGGCTTCGGACTGGGCGGATTATGCCTCTGGCTGTCGACGCGCACCGTCGATTGGCCGGAAGCGGTACGGATATTCCGCGCCGCCGATCCCGCCGACATCGGCATTGGCATCGCTTTGTTCGGCGCCGCTGCGCTCATGCGGGCGGCGCGGTGGCGGACGATCCTGGCCTTCCGGGCACGCATCTCTCTCGTCAGAACACTGCAGGCGCTACTCGCAGGCTATGCCGTCAACAGTATCCTGCCGGCACGGCTGGGTGAATTCTTTCGCGCTCACTACCTGGGACGGCTCACCGGGATGTCCCGCTCCGGCGTGCTGGCCTCCATCGTCATCGAGCGCCTGCTCGACCTGGTCACGGTCATCTGCGCACTGGCAGCCGGCCTGGCGCTGGCCGGCGGCGGCGACAGCGCCAGCCGCCACGTGTTGCTGGGCGGCGCCGTGATCGCGGCTGCCGCGGTGGTCGTGCTGCTGCTGATCGTCCTGCTGCTATCGCGTCACAGCGCCGAGGATCTGCTGTTGTTGATCGTCGCCCGCGTACCCGCAGGCGCCCGGATCGCGCGACGCGGCGGCGCCATGGTGGCCGACTTCACGCAGGCGCTCCAGGTCGTGCGCACACGTCACTTCTATCTCGCGGTGCTTTGGACCCTGCCGATCTGGCTGACCGAAGCATGCGCCATGTGGTCGGTCTGCCGCGCCGTCGGGGCCAACCTAGACCTTACCGGCATGCTGTCTTTGCTGGGCGGTGCCAGCCTCAGCACCCTGGTGCCGACGGCGCCGGGATATGTCGGCAGTTACCAAATGGCCTTCGTCGTCATCCTCGGCCAGTTCGGCATCGCCGCCACCTCCGCGATCGTCGCCTCCACGGCGGTGCAGATCTACCTGATCGGCACCCTCACGCTGGTCGGCCTGGCGATCCTCGCGGTCACCTCTCTCGTCTCGACGATCAGATCCGCGCGGCACCGCTGAGGCGGCAGCACGGGCAGCTCATTGCGGAACCGGGGCCTTGCGGGTGGGCGTGGGTGCCGGGCCCGTCTTCCTTTGCGCCGGCGGCGCCCGGGGGTCCCTGGTCTGGGGTCCCTCGCTGCCGCCTGGCCCTTTGGCGTACAGAACATAGCCGGGAAGTCCGTCGCGGAGGACCTTCATCTGCATGATGCGGCCGGCGTTCGGCCGGTCGATGGCCTTCAGGAGTTCGCGACCCGCCTCGAGGAGCTCTTCTTCGGTGATGAGGTGGATCGACCAGGCCAGGATGGGACAGCC
Organism: Reyranella massiliensis 521; assembly: GCA_945862125.1. Classification (GTDB taxonomy): domain Bacteria; phylum Pseudomonadota; class Alphaproteobacteria; order Reyranellales; family Reyranellaceae; genus Reyranella; species Reyranella massiliensis_A. Next base: position 16,309 of record CAMAYC010000055.1, on the reverse strand, counting down.
GTTCCCATCGACGCGCCACTGGAGGTCTTCCTTCATCTCGTCGCCGATCTTGTGCGCGAGAATGTCCTCCTTGAAGACGACCTGGGGATGGGCGAAGTCGGCCAGGTAGTTCGCATAGAAGTCGGCGTACAGGATCTCCGAGTAGCCGGGCTTGAACCAGGCCCGCGGCTGGGCGTTGATCACCATGACCGGCCGATCCCGGCATTCCGGAAACGTCCGGATCCAATCTGCAGATTCGCGGAAGGGCTCATTCCAGGGCCGATCGCGACCGGCGGTCATTGAAACGACCGTCCATGGAACGATCACCGAAAGCAGCAGGTTCGCGGCCATTCGGACCGGCCGCTCCGCATCGGGCACGCTGGCGTCGTAGAGCTTGGCGCAGAACGCCCACAGGAATGGCGCGCAAATCAGCAGGTTCCTGTCCGTGAAATTGGGGGCAATTAGAAGCGAGCTGGCGACGCCGCCGGCCAGCATGATGAGCGGCACGCCGACGAACAAGGCGGTCTGCGAGTCGAACGGAAACCGGCCGAGAGCAAAACCGCCCGATTTGGATGCCGGTGCCACGGGCGTCGATTGCCCGAAGAAGCGCCACTGCGTTGCGAGCGCGACGGCGCAGATCGCCAAGGCAAGCATTGCCTTCTTGGTGAAGGAGTAGGTCAGCGCGGCGTGGAGCTGGTCGAGATACCAGAAAAAATTGCTATGGATCCAGTTCGTCGTCGTCGAATACTGGGAAAACTCCTCGATGACGACCTTCACGTACAGGCCCGTGGACGTCAGCAGGATGGCGGCTAACACGGCAAGCACGAGACGCTGACGCGGGCAGAAGAACCCCAGGACGATCAGGATCGCGAGGCATTCGTACATGAGATAGAAATGGACGAACGATCCGATCAGCATCAGCACGGCCAGCCCGGCCAGTTCCGGCAGCATCCTCTCTTCCCGGCGCGTTCGTTTGTCGAGGATGGACAGGCCGATGGCGAGCATGGCGACGCCGATGAGGAACGCCAGCGAATAGCCGCGTGCGTTCTGCGCCTGATAGAACCAAAAGAACGAGCCCGTTGCCAGCGCAGCCCCGAACAGCCGGGCAGCCAGGCTGAAGTAGGCCTTGGTGGCGACGATGAACAACAATATGGAGGCGACGGCCAATATGGCGCTGAGACTGCGCAGGCCGATTTCGTCGTCGCCAAACAGCTGGGCGTGGGCGAAAGCCAGCACATAGTAAACCGGCGGGTGAACGTCGGTGACGATGCGGGCGATGAATTCGTCGAGGCTGATGCCAACTTCGACGATCCACGCCGTGAACAGCTCGTCTATCCAGAAGCTGCTGACCTTGAGGCCAACAAACGCGCCGACCAGCCCGACGACGCAGGCGATGCCGAAGCTGCCTACGGCAATCAACCCATCGAGTTTGGCCCGCATCCCATTTTCCTCAACCGGCGTGTTCCGGATCGCCCAAGGATTTTCCATAGCATACCCGGCGTGGCGAGCCATCGTTCGGAGCATCGGATTTCGCCTCAATCCCCCACGCGGCTGGTCATGCCGCAGTGGAGTCAGACGCAGGCAAACTCCCTGCCCGCGACCCGCGATCGTTTTCACGGCCGCAAGAGCCTACGCGTTCTGTCCAGAAACCTGTCCAGAATCGCGTCGCAAGCCGGTCGCCCGAGCCGACATTCGCCGTCGGTATTAATTTGCTGTTTGGGTCCTAGTCTTTGTCGAGGGCATGGTCAGGATCATGCCAGGCGCAGGCGCTCTCTGAAGAGCTCTTGAGGCACGCCGGAGGGAGTTCCGGTGGCACGGACGCCTTGTGGTTGAGGGACTTACTTGCGCCGCTTCTCCGCGGGGGCGACGCGAGCGCAGCAGGAATTGCAGCAGACGATTGCCGTACTGCTGGATCGAGCCAACTTGCTGGCCGTTGCGCCAAACCGGCTTGGGTGTGCAGCCACCAATCAGCGATGGCATTCTTCTTGAATGTTATATTATAACATTCCTCAATCATGCTTTCCCGATCCCTAGCAACATGAGGAGACAGAGCATGGACCAGGTCCCGGTTACCGTGCTGACCGGCTATCTCGGCGCCGGCAAGACGACGCTTCTGAACCGCGTGCTGACCGAGCAGCACGGCAAAAAGTACGCCGTCATCGTCAACGAATTCGGCGAACTCGGCATCGACAACGACCTCGTGGTCGATGCCGAGGAAGAAGTCTTCGAAATGAACAACGGCTGCATCTGCTGCACCGTACGTGGCGACTTGATCCGCATCATCGAAGGATTGATGAAACGCAAGGGCCGCTTCGACGCGATCCTGATCGAGACTACTGGGCTGGCCGACCCTGCGCCGGTGGCGCAGACCTTTTTCGTCGATGACGATGTTCGCAGCCGGACCCGGCTAGACTCCATCATCACCGTCGTCGATGCGAAGAACTTCCTCCAGCGGCTGGAGGACAGTCACGAGGCGGCCGAGCAGGTCGCGTTCGCGGATATCGTTCTCCTCAACAAGGTTGATCTGGTTTCGGCCGAGGAAGTGGCACGCGTCGAAGCACGTATCCGGGCGATGAACCCGATGGCCCGCCTTCACAAGACCGATCACTGCGCAATGCCGGTATCGGAACTGCTCGATCGCGGCGCGTTCGATCTCGACCGCATCCTGGAGATCGAGCCGAATTTCCTGGGCGAGGACGACCATCAGCACGACGATGCGATCACCAGCGTTTCCCTGCGGGCCGCACATCCGCTGGATGCGGGCAAGTTCAACGTCTGGATCTCCGATCTGCTGCGTCTCCGCGGCGTCGATATCCTGCGCTGCAAGGGCATCCTCGACCTGAAGGGCAGTCCCAATCGCTATGTGTTCCAGGGGGTGCACATGCTGATGGATGCCACCGTCGGCAAGCCCTGGCAGCAAAACGAGACGCGCGAATCCAAGTTCGTCCTGATCGGCCGCGATCTGGATGAGACGGAACTCAGGGCGGGGTTCGAGTCTTGCCGCGCACTGTGAGGCGTGCCGCCGTCCCGGCCGGTTCGCAGATCGTTGAGGGCGACGACGAAGCCGTCCTGCATCGGGCTTCCGACGACGGTGTGACCCTGGCGATCTGGCACCGGTCGCTGCCGACGGGACTGGCGCACTGGCTCGATGGCTTGCCTGCGGACCGTCTCCCGGAGGGGCACTTCATCGGCCCCGCGGCCTGCGTGCTGGCCCGGCTCTCGGCGCTTTGCGACCTCGTTGAGATCGAAGACCGGCCGGAGCGCCGGACCCTGATCGACGATATTGCCCGTTTGGCACGCGCTTTCGCGGCACTTGCAGGCAGTCCCGACGTCGACCTGCGGCTGGAGGCAGTCGATCACGACTCGTGCTGGCGGTTCCATCGCGACCATGTGGGTCTGCGGTTGAACGCCACCTATCGCGGCCCCGGCACGCAATGGCCACCACCCGATCAGGCGGCACGCGCGCTGCGCGCCCAGCGCCGCTACCGCGGCCCGCTGAACGAGATGCCGCGCTTCGCCGCCGGGCTGTTCAAGGGCGTGCCACGCGCCGGCACCGGCGCCGTGGTGCACAAATCTCCGCCGGTCGTCGGCAGCGGCCAGACGCGACTGTTCCTCTGTCTGAACGAAGTGTGTGGATAGCCATGAAGCCGGTCAGAGGCTTTCTCAATCGTTGAGGCGAAAGCGGATACGCACCGTGCGTGTCGCCTCAATCCCGGGCGCCGGCAATGTCGCGCCCTGCAGCAAGCGTACGGCGGCGGCGTCGAGCGACGCAACGCCGCTGCCTTTCACGAGTGCTGCCTCCAGAACCCGGCCATCGCCCGCAACCGTGAAGCGGACAGTTACCTCGCCCTCTTCGTGGCGACGGCGCGCCTCATCGGGATAGCGCCGATTGGCGGCGAGCCAAGCCGCGAGCAGAGCGTTCCATCCCGGTACGACTGTCGCAGGTGCACTCGGCGCCGCAGCCGCGGCGGGCGCCGAAGCTGAAGCCGCTGGCGGCGCCGGTGCTGCTGCGGCCGGACGGCCCGGTACGGGTGCCGGCCGTGCGACGACAGGTGCCGCGCGCTTTGGTTCCGGCTTGGCCTCTTGCTTTGGCGGCGGTGGCGATGGTGCGGAGAAATCGGGCAGCGGCAGCTCTGCCGGCGGCGGCGGCGCGAAGTCGGCTAGCGGCTGCTCCTTGGGCGGCTCGAGTGCCGCAGCTGTTTCCGGCTCGGGCTCGGGGTCAGGCAAAGGCAAAGGCAAAGGCAAGAGTGTCGGCGCCACAACTGAACGGGACTCACCCGCCACGGCGACAGGCAACGGATCGGACTCCAAGTAGACCGTGATGGCGTCGGAGTCGTCCATCGACAGTCGCTGCGGGCTGAAAGCCATCAGAGCCGCAACCACCGCAAGTCCATGCAATCCGAGCGATACGGCCATCGCGGCACCAAGGCTCCATCCGGAGGCCGATGCGATTGCGACTCGTCGGTCTGATTGACCCATTGAAATGTTATACTGTAACATTGATGGATCCAACGGTACGAGACCGGGCCGCACACGACAAGGGGACAGCAATGCGACAGAAAATCGGTGGAGCGGCCTGGGGAATAGCAGCCGCACTTGCAGCAGTGGCGCCTGTTTCAGCCCAAACCAAACCGGACGAGGCCACGATCGATCTCGACGTCACGGCCAAGCGACTCGACCGCGAGCGCAGTTCGATCCTGCCGAGCCTCGGCGCCACCCGCTACGATTTCAGCAGGACCGCCATCCAGAACACTCCCCAAGGCGAGAACGCGCCACTCAACCAGGTCCTGCTGCGTGCACCCGGCGTGGTGCAGGACGGCTTCGGCCAGATCCATGTCCGAGGCGACCACGGCAGCCTGCAGTACCGGCTCGATGGCGTGCAGCTCCCGGAAGGCCTCTCGCTGTTCAGCAGCGTCCTGTCGACGCGCTTCGCCAACGAACTTTCGCTGATCACCGGTGCGCTGCCGGCGCAGTACGGGCTCAGAACGGCGGGCGTGGTCGACATCGGCGTGAAATCCGGCTCCACCAATCCGGGCGGCGAGGCGTCGGTGATGGGCGGCTCCTACAACTGGATACAGCCGGCACTGCAATACGGCGGCCGCTCGGGCGCGATCGACTACTTCGCCGTCGGCCAGTACGTGAGCAACGGCATCGGCGTCGAGAACCCAACGTCCGCCTACACGCCGCTGCACGACGACACCGCCCAGTGGTATGCGCTGGCCAAGGTTACCGGCATCGTCGACGAGAACACGCGCGTGAGCTTCATCGCCGGCGGCGCCAGCGCCCGCTACCAGATCCCCAACGTGCCCGGCCAGACGCCGCAGTTCACGGTGAACAACATTTCCAACTGGAACAGCTCGATCCTCGACCAGCGACAGTGGGAGGACACCTACTTCGGCATCGCCTCGATGCAGAAAAGCTACGAGAACTTCAATATGCAGCTCTCGGGATTCACCCGCTACTCCAACCTCTCCTACCAGCCCGACGTCATCGGCGACCTGCTCTATAATGGCATCCAGCCCTACGCGAACCGCACCAGCCTCGCCGCCGGCGTGCAGGGCGATGCCAGCCTGAAGGTCGCGGCGGCCCACACGGTGCGCGGCGGCTTCCTGGTTCAGCGCGAGCGCGTCACCAGCCTGACCAACGGCAACGTCCTGACGACGATGGCGGACCCGGACGATCCCGACGGCGACCCCATCTCGTCCGGCCAGACCGCGGGCTTCACCCAGGGCTCCGACCTCGTTGGCTGGACTTATAGCCTCTACCTGCAGGACGAATGGAAGGTGGTCCCGACGGTGACGGTGAACTTCGGCGCACGCTTCGACGCGATCTCCGGAGTCACGTCGGAAAACCAGCTCAGCCCCCGCGTAAATGTCGTCTGGGAGCCCGATCCGAAGGTTACACTGCGGGCCGGCTATGCGCGGTACTTCGTGCCCGCACCGCTCAACCAGGTCAATCCCAACTCGATCGCCGTGCTGTCGGGGACGACGGCGGCACCCGAGGTCGCGATCAACTCCCCGGTGATGGCCGAACGTTCCGACAATTTCGACGTCGGGCTCACGGTCAAGCCCGTCGATGGCCTGACGATAGGCTTCGCCGGCTACTACAAGTTCGCGCAGAACTACCTGGACAAGGGCCAGTTCGGTGCGCCGATTACTCTCACCTCCTTCAACTATGCAAATGCGCAGATTGCCGGCTGGGAGCTGTTCACCAACTACGACAATGGACCGTGGTCGCTCTACGCCAATCTTGCCTGGACGCGCACCTCGGCCATCAACATCAACTCCGCGCAGTTCAATTTCGAGCAGGCCGAACTCGACTACATCGCGAACAACTGGATCTTTACCGACCACAATCAGAGCTGGACCGGCTCTGCGGGCGCCGCCTACGTCTTCAATTCCGGCTCCGATTGGGCGACCCGCGTTTCGGCCGACGTGTTGTTCGGCACCGGTTTACGCACCAGCATCGTCACTCCCAACGACACGTCGCTGCCGCCCTACGCCACGCTCAATCTGTCGCTTACTCAGAAGGTGCCGATCGCCGTCAACAAGGGCACGCAGGTGCGCTTCGACGCAATCAACGTCGCCGACAGCACCTACCAGCTCCGCGACGGCACCGGCGTCGGGGTGGGCGCCCCGCAGTACGGAATGCGCCGGGCCTTCTTCGTGACCCTGTCGCAAAAATTCTGACGCCGATCCGACATGATTCGGCAGGGCAGGACGTGATAGACCTTCGGCCATGCCCGACCAGACCTTTCCTCATGTCGTGCCGCTCCAGGGCGGCTCCAACTTCCGCGATCTCGGCGGCTACCGCACCGCCGACGGCCGCGCCGTGCGCCGCGGCGGGGTGTTCCGCTCCGCCCATCTCGGCAACCTGACCGACGAAGACCGTGCGGCGCTGGGCCGGTTGGGCGTGCGCACCATCGTCGACCTGCGCGGCGTCAACGAAGCGGCCGAGACGCCTCATGCCATCGACGGCCTCGCCTGCCGCATCGTTGGCGCCCATATCGAGCCGGGCGTCGGCGAGAAGATCAGGGGCGCTGTCGCCGATGGCAGCGCCACGCCTCACGTAATGATGGGCTTCCTCACCGATCACTACCGCGACTATCCGCGCCGCTGCGCGCCGGGCTTTCGCACGCTGTTCACCACGCTGGCCGACGGCACGCACCGGCCACTGGTATTCCACTGCACTGCCGGCAAGGACCGCACAGGCTTCGCCTCGGCGCTGCTGCTCACCCTGCTCGGTGTGCCGTGGGATGACGTGATGGAGGACTATCTCCGTACCAACGAGTTGTGGACCGGCCACATCGGCCGCTATCCCGAACTCGATATCGACACCCGTGCCGCCATCGTCGAGGCACGCACGCCCTATCTGGAAGCGGCCTTCGAGGTGGTCCGAGCCGACTTCGGCGGACCGGAGCAATTCGCCGAACGCGCGCTGGGGCTCGATGCATCGGCGCGCGAGCGCATCCGGGCGGATTTGCTGGAAGGGTGAGTTCCGCGCTAGGCCTAAGAGCATGGCTGAGCGTTACGACACTCCCGAACCTTTCAAGGTCGACATTCCCGAACGGGCCCTGATCGATCTCGACGAGCGCCTGCGCCGCTGGCGGCCGGCGCCCGCCATCGCCGACAATGGCAGCTGGGCCGCCGGCACCGATCCGGATTTCCTGGCCGAACTGGTCGCCTACTGGCGCCACGGCTATGACTGGCAGCGCTGCCAGGAGGCCATCAACCGCTGGCCCAACTACCTGGTCGATATCGGCCCTCAACGGCTGCACTTCATCCGCGAACCCGGCACCGAGATCGAGGACGCGCCACGGCCGTTGCCGCTCGTGATCACCCATGGGTGGCCAGGCTCGATCGTGGAGTTCCTGCACATCATCGACGTGCTGGCCCATCCCGAGAACCACGGCGGCGATCCGCTCGACGCCTTCGACGTCATCGTCCCGTCGTTGCCGGGTTATGGCTTCTCTGCGCCGCCGGTCCGCGTCGATGGCAGCCTGGGTCCGATCGGGCCGCGCGCCATCGCCGGTCTCTGGCACAAGCTCGTCCACGAGAAGCTCAACTATCGCCGACCCTACGGCGCCCAGGGCGGCGACTGGGGCGCGGTCGTCTCCTCCTGGCTCGCTTTCGATCATCCCAAGCAGGATGAGTCGGGCGTGCTCGGCCTGCATCTCAACATGATGGGCCTGCGGCCGGGTATCGATCTCGGAACGGAGAAGCTCAGCGCCGCCGAGCAGGCCTGGCTGGCCAGGATGGGGGGCGCACTGGACGACAAGACCGCCTATCAGCGCATCCAGGCGACACGGCCACAGACCTTGGGCGTGGCGCTGGCCGATTCACCGGTCGGCCTCGCGGCCTGGATCGTCGAGAAGTTCCATGGCTGGAGTGACTGCGGGGGCGATCCGCACAACCGCTTCTCCATGGATCTGCTGCTCGACAATATCATGGTCTACTGGCTGACCGGCACGGCCGGCACCGCGACCTGGCTCTATCGCGGCGCCGCCGAGCAGAAGCCACGCGCCCTGCCCGAGGGGGCGCGCGTCGAGACGCCGACCGCGTTCGCGGCCTTTCCCGCCGACATCGCGCCGGCGCCGCCCAAGGAATGGATCGAGCGCGCCTTCAACCTGCGCCGCCACACGATCATGCCGAGCGGCGGGCACTTCGCGGCACTCGAGGAGCCGGGCCTCCTGGTCGAGGACATCCGCGCCTTCTTCCGCCCGCTGCGCTATGGCGCGGCGAACGACTGAGCCGTGAGACCACGCGGCCGCCGCGCGGCCAGCGCAGCGATCACAGCCAGCGCCGCCAGGGTGCCGAACAGCAGCAGCGAGTCGGTGTATGTGCCGCTCCAGTCGCGCAGCAGGCCTGATCCCAACGGACCTGCCGCCTGCGCCAGCACCTGCAACGACAGCGCCACGCCGCGGATCGCACCATAGCTCTCGCGGCCGAAGTAGTCGGCCCAGGCCATGGGCAGCAGCATCATGACGCCGCCGATGCCCATGCCGAAGAGGCCCGCAGGCAACAGCGCCGTCTCGGCCGAGGAGACGTTGATGAGGCCGAAGGTGCCGACGCTGAGGCAGACGGCCGACGCCGCCATCAGAAAGCGCACTGGCCAGCGTCTCGGCAAAAAGCCGATGCCGAAGCTCGCAGCCGCCGACATGCTGGAGAAAAAGGCGATCACCGCGGCGGCCTGGATCGGCGGGATGCCGCGTTCGATCAAGTGCGGCGCCTGATGCAGGCTGACACCCGCCTGCACAGGAAAAACGAGGACAGTGTAGAGCGAGAGCAGCCAGAAGGCCGGTGTCCGCATCGCCTCGGCCCGGCTCCAGCGCGGCTCCACCGGCGGCGGGCTCCTGCCGTCGGCGAGCCGATCAGGCTGAAGCCCGACATCCTCCGGTCGCCGCACCAGCAAGAGCCAGCACGGCACGAAGCCCACGATCAGGACCGTCGCCCCGACCGCGATCCAGCCGGCCCGCCAGTCGGCCCTGCCCTCGGCCTGACCCATGGCGAACTGCGCGATCAGCGGCAGGGCGACCAGCCCCGCCATCTGGGCGAGTGTCGCAATCGACGTGGCGATGGCACGGCGGGCGACGAACCAGTTGTTGAGCGCGCCGTAGAGGCCGAGGTCGAACGGCCCCGCCCAGGTCATGCGCGCAAAACAGAACAGCAGATAGAAGACCAGCAGCGACTGGGTGAGCGAAAGCGCCATGCAGGCGATGCCGATACCAGCCACGGCGAGACAGAGCACCAGGCGCGCGCCGCGGCGATCCACGAACGGGCCGATGATCGGCGAGATGACAGCCGCCAGCACGCCGCCCAGCGACACCGCCCCCGACATCTCCGTGCGCGACCAGCCGAAGGCGTCGGTCATCGGCACGACGAAGATCGACAGCACGGCCACGGCGGGACCCTGCCGCGCGAAGCCAGCGAGGCAGATGCAGCCCAGCACCACCCAACCGTAGAAGAACGGCAGCCGCGGTATCAGGAACCGCGGCAGAGGTGGCGCTTGCATCCCTACTCGAACGTCGCCGTCGCTTGCGCGGCGATGGTGCCGTTGGGCGTCACGGTCCAGAGTTCCGCGCCTTTGCCGTCGGCGGTCGGCCGGCCGATCGCGTCGAAAGGCTGCGTGTCGAACAGCGGCGCGCGGGCGCGAATGGCAAAGGTCTTGATCTTGCGGCCAGGCGCGGAGTCGCGCAGCAAGTCCAAGAGACACTGCTGGGCGAACGGCCCGTGCACCACCAGCCCGGGATAGCCTTCGGTCTCGATGCAGTAGGTCCGGTCGTAGTGGATACGGTGGGGGTTGAAGGTGATCGCCGAATAGCGGAACAGCATGACAGGATCGGCCTTGATGGTGCGACGCCACGGCACGTCGGCGGGGGCGGCCTCGCGCACGGGAACGCCGCTCTTGGTGCCGGCCTTGACCTCCTCGCGAAACACGGTGCTCGCGACCTCGGTGACGGCAAGGCCGCGCGGCGTGTAGATGCGCCGGGTCTGGCTGGTCACGATCAGCGCGCCGGTGCCGCCGCCGCGGAGCTGGACGTCCGAGAACTCGGTCTCGCGCCGCAGCCTGTCGCCGACGCGGATGTCACCCTCGAAGGCGAAGGTCGAGCCGGCGTACATGCGGCGCGGAAGCGGCATCGGCGGCAGCACGCCGCCTTCGGTCGGCAGCCCGTCCTCGGCCAGCACGTTGCGGCGTGCGTAGGAATGCAGGAAGCAGAGATGCCAGCCGGGCGCGATCGGCTCACCTTCGGCCGGGACCTTGTCGGTGCGGTCGAAGGTGGCGATCATCGCCTTGAGCGGCGCCTGGGTGACGACGTCGTCGTCCTCGATCTTGCGGCCGAGTTGCTTCTTCAACGGTTCGATGTCGATCGTCATGGCACTTCCTCCAAGCTCGCAGGCAACGTAACCACTCCCTTGCCATGATTCGCCGCCCCTATCGCCACGAAATCAAGCTGTTGCCGCAGGTCGAAAACGAGGCCGACCGGCAGTATCGCCGCGTCGGCCTCGACCGCGTCCTCGCCATGCCGCCCGCCAGTCTCGCCTCGCTCACCGCCGGATGGCGCGAAGGCCGGCTGTGGGTCGCCGTCTCGCGCTTCAACCAGCCGGTGGGATTTGCCCTGATGAAATTCCCCGGCGGCACGGCGTGGCTCGATCAACTGTCGGTGCTCGAGCGCTGGCAGGGGCGCGGCCTCGGCACCGCCCTGATCGACCGAGCGGCGGCGGCCGCCGGCGCGCGGGGATTCGACACTCTCTATCTCTCGACCTATCGCGACGTGCCTTGGAACGCGCCGTTCTACGTCAGGCGCGGGTTCGAAGAAGTGCCGCGCGGGAATTGGCCGCGCGCGTTTCGTATTCAGTTCCTGGCCGAGGACCATCCGCCGTGGCGGCGCACGATCATGCGCCGCTTACTCGGCGGCGACGGCTAGTCCCATCTGCTCGCAGGTCGGCGCCACGTCCGATACCGTCGCGCGGCGCATGTCGCGGACATAGCGCTGGTCGTCGAATTCCATGCCCCGGTGCATGGTGCAGCGGTCATCCCAGATCACCAAGTCGTTCACCCGCCAGCGGTGGCTGTAGACGAACTGGCGCTGGGTGGCGTGAGCGGTCAGCTCGTCGACCAGGGCCTTTGCCTCGGCGTCGGCCAGACCGCGGATCGCGCCGATGTGGCTCGCGATATAGAGGCTCATGCGGCCCGAATCCTGCAGCCGTCGCACCATGACCTGCGGCACAGGCTTGAAGGCCTCGCGCTCGCTTTCGTCAAAGTCGCCGAAGCCCAGCTTGGCGCGGGAGTGCATGATCGAATGCTCGGCGACCAGCCCGGCGATCCGGCGCTTGGTCGCCTCAGGCAGGGCATCGTAGGCCGCGCGCATGTCGGCGAATTCGGTTTGCCCGCCCAGCGGCGGGATCGACCGCGCATGCAGCATGGAACAATAGGCCGGCAGCCGCTTGAAGGAAGAATCGGTGTGCCAGAGGCGATTGCCGAGGTTGTAGAGGCGCTGGCGGTCATTGGCGGCGAGAATTCTGCTCTCGGCGTCAAGGTTGCCGACGTCGGCCATGTTCTCGTGCAGGCGCAGCTTGTGCTCCTTGCGCGCCTTGAACACGGTGGTCTCGAGCGGCCCGAAGTTGCGTGCGAAATCGAGCTGGCTGTCGTCGTCGAATTGCTGGTCGGGAAACACCAGGACGGCATATTTTGTAAAGGCCGCGCGGATAGCGGCAAGGTCGGCCGCGGCCAGCGGCCTGGAGAGATCGACGTCGCCCGCCTCGGCGACGAAGTCCGGAGTGGTCGGCTGGATGGTGACCGCCATGCAATTCTCCCGATCCTGTGTTCGGGCGTGATTGGACCATCGAATGCCTCCGTCGGCAAATGCGTCTGGCGCATTCCAGCCTGCGGGGAGTTTCATGAAGCGGCTTTTTGGCCTTCTTGCGGCACTCTTTCTGGCGGTGCCAGCCGCCCTCGCAGCACCGCTCGACAACAAGGACGGCTTCTGGAGCGAATGGTCCGACGCCACCTTTAGCCGGGCCGCGGCCGAGAAGAAGTTCGTGATCGTCTCGCTGCAGAGTTGGTGGTGCCCGTGGTGCCTCGTCATGAACCGCGAAACCTGGGCCAACCCCAAGGTGCGCGCGGTGCTGAAGGACCAATTCATCCCGGTCCACGTCGACCAGGACAGCCGGCCCGACATTTCGCAGCGCTATGAACGGTGGGGCTGGCCCGCCACCATCATCTTCGGGCCCGACGGCACGGAGATCGTGAAGCTGCGCGGCTTTTTTTCGCCCCAGTTCTTCATTCCCGTTCTCCAGGCGACGATCAAGGACCCCTCGCCCGTCGACTACGGCACGCTGGGCGGACCGGAGCGCGAGCGCAAGCTGGTGACCGGACTGGGCGACGCCAAGCGCGCCGAAATCCTGGCCTTCATCGACAAGGCCTATGACACCGCCAACGGCGGCTGGGGCCGGACCAAGCTGGTCGACGGCCCGACGCTGGCCTGGTTCCTCGACCGCGCCAAGGCCGGCGACAAGGAAGCCGAGTCGCGGATTCGGCACAGCCTCACCGGCATGATCGCCATGATCGACCCCGAGGTGGGCGCCATCGGCCAGGTGTCGCTGAAGCCCGACTGGACGGCCCCGGCGCGCGAGTTCCCGATGTTTGCCCAGCAGGCCGCCCTCAGCGCCTACGCGCGAGCCTGGGCGATGTTCGGCGACCCCGACTACCGGGCCGCCGCGGACCGTCTGTTCGGCTTTCTCAAGAACACTCTGGCCGGGCCGGGCGGCGGCTTCTACGCCTCGATGGGACTGGCGGAAGGCCAGCCCGGCGTCGACAAGCGCCAATACGCCCGCGAGACCGGCCAGGCCATCCAGGGATTCATGGCCTACTACGACGCCACGGGGAACCGCGAAGCGCTCGCGCTCGCTACCGCTGCCGCCGATTGGGCACTGCGCGAACGCAGCCTGCCGGGCGGCGGGTTTCGCCATGCCGAACGCGACGCGGGCGGCCCCTATCTCGCCGACACCGTCGAGATGGCGGCAGCACTGCTGGCGCTGCATCGGTCATCCGGCGATCGCAAGTGGCTCGCCGCGGCTGCGGCGGCCGGTGAGTTCATGGCGCGCACCTTCGTCGAGCCGAGGACCGGCGGCTTTCTCGCCTCCGCCACGCCCGAAGCGCCGCACCTGCCTCGGCCGATCAAGCAGCGCGAGGACAACGTCACGGCGACGCGCTTCTTCACGCTGCTGGCCGCCTATACCGGCCAGGCGCAATACCGCGAGATCGCCGAAGCGGGCATGGGATACCTTACCTCGCCGCCGGTGCTCGACGCCTTTGCCTTCCTGCCCGACGTGCTGCTGGCCGAGGAGGAACTGCGCAACGAACCGGTCCATGTCACCATCGTCGGGCCAAAGGACGACGCGCGCAGCACCGCCCTCTATGCCGGTGCGCTGCGCTATCCCATGGCCTACAAGCGCGCCGAATGGTGGGACAAGCGCGAAGGCCGGCTTGCCAACCACGACGTCGACTACCCCGACTTCCCGGATGGGCCGGCGGCCTTCGCATGCACGCGGAACTACTGTTCGCTGCCAGTCTCGGACCCTGCGGCAATTCCCGCACAACTCGACCGCTTACAGCGCGCCCTCGCGAGGTGAATTCGCGCTATACTTGAGTATGATCGAGAAGCAGGAAGTTCAGGAAATCTTTCCGACCCCGTTGTGGATCGTCGACCTGAAGCCAGTGGCGGCGGCGGCGCTGAATATCGGGCTCAAGGCCGAGATCGAGCGCCTGATCGCGCCTCGCCCCAACATTCCGGCCGGCAGCAATTGGCAGACTCCGCAGGACCTGCACACCCGGCCGGCCTTCGCGGAATTCGTGAAGCTGGTCGAGACGGCGGCGCGGGGTGTCACCCGCTTCCTGCAGGTCGACCAGTATCCGATGGGCATCACCGGCTGCTGGGCGAACGTCAATCCGCCCGGCGCCTACCACCCGATGCACCATCACCCGAACAACTATCTGAGCGGCGTCTATTACGTGGCAATTCCGGCGCCGGGCTCGCAGATCTTCTTCCAGGACCCGCGCGGACAGGCCTCGATGATCATGCCGAAGCCGCGGCAATACACCCGGCTGACCGCCAACGGCGCCCATGCCCAGAGCAAGGAAGGCCGGCTGGTCATCTTCCCGTCGTGGCTGAAGCACACCGTGCCGGCCAACGACGGCAAGAGCGAACGCATCAGCATCTCGTTCAATCTCATGTTCAAGAACTTCAGCGAGACGATGGCGGCCCCCCTGTGGGATGCGACCGCGGGCAAGGAGAGGAGCTGACCATGCTGCAGGATCGTTACGGCAATGACCTGACCACAGCCTCTCCGGCTGCGCAGGCCGCCTACATGGCGGGTGTCGACAGCCTGATGGCGGCCACGCCGGGAATGGACACGGCCTTCCAGGATTCCGTGACGGCCGACGAAGGCTTTGCGCTCGGCCACATCTCCCTCGCCCGCGCCAAGCAGCTCCTGGGACGCGGCCATGAAGCCAAGGCGCCGCTCGCGCGCGCCAAGGAGCTGGCGGCCGGTGCCACGCCGCGCGAACAGAGCCAGATCTCCATTTTCGAGAAGATCCTGACCGGCCAGAGTGCCGCGGCACTCGAGGAAATCCGGGCACATCTGAAGGAGTGGCCGCGCGACGCCATGGCGCTGGCGCCGGCGACCAGCGTGTTCGGCCTGATCGGCTTCTCGGGCAAGATCGGCCGCGAAGTCGACCAGCTTGCGATGCTCACGCCGTTCGAGAAGTACTATGGCGACGACTGGTGGTACCGCACCCAGCTCGCCTTCGCGCAGATCGAGCTGCAGATGTTCGACGAAGGTCACCGCAACATCGAGACCGCGCTCGCCGGCTATCCACAGAGCGCGCATGCCGCGCATATTCGCGGTCATCTGTTCTACGAGATGGGTGAGCGCGAGGCCGGCCTCGCCTTTCTCGCAGACTGGATGAAGGACTATTCGCGGGACGGCCTCATGCATTGCCACAACAGCTGGCACCTCGCGCTGTGGTCGCTGGAGACCGGGCGAACCGCCGACGCCTGGCGCATCTATGACGAGGCCCTCAGCCCTAGCGCCGCCTGGGGACCGCAGATCAACGTCGCTACCGATTGCGTTGCCTTTCTCGCCCGCGCCGAGATGGCAGGCGAGCCGCGCCAACCCGAACGCTGGCGCGAGCTCAGCGACTACGCCACCAAATGGTTTTCCAGATCAGGCCTGGGTTTCGTCGACATGCATACCGCTCTCGCCTACGCCATGGCGGGCGACGACGAGGTACTGGCGAAGTTCGCTGAAAGCCCGCGCGGCGCCACGGCGGACATGCTGCCGCCGATGGCCAGCGGCTTCGCGGCCTTCGCCCGGGGCGACTGGACTCGCGCTGCGGCGGAAATCGAGCCACTGCTGGATACGCACGAGCGCCTAGGCGGCAGCCGCGCCCAGCGCGACTTGCTCGAATACCTGGTGACGTCGGCGATGCTGAAGGCCGGTCGTACCGAAGCGGCGCGATCCTTCATTTTGAAGCGCCGCCCACAGAACGGCAAGAATGGCGGATTTCCTTTGGCGGGCCTTGACCGCTTTTCCAAGAGCTGAAGTTTTGGGATAGTAAGAAATATGAAGGTAAAGCAGGAAATCCTGGAACTTTTCCCGACGCCGCTATGGGTTGTCGACATCCCTGCGGCGGAGGCCGTTGCCTTCAACGCCCATCTCAAGGCCGAAATCGAAAAGATCATCGCGCCGCGTCCCAAGGTGCCGAGCGGCAGCAACTGGCAGACGCCGCAGGATCTGCACACACGTCCGGCCTTCGCCGACTTCACCAT
>CAMAYC010000054.1 GCA_945862125.1 Reyranella massiliensis 521 | reverse complement strand
GTCGAAAAGACCGCCCTGGTCCGCCATTGCTCCAGGCTGTTCGTGACCGGTGCCAACCTCACCGTGCCGTTCGGTACCATCGTGCTGCGCAAGGCCTATGGGCTGGGGGCCCAGGCGATGGCCGGCGGCTCGTTCCATGCCCCCACCTTCGCGCTGAGCTGGCCGACCGGTGAATTCGGTGGCATGGGACTGGAGGGCGCGGTTAAGCTCGGCTACCGCAAGGAACTGGAGGCGATCACCGATCCGGCGGAGCGGCGGGCTCTGTTCGACAAGATGGTGGCGGCCGCCTACGCGCGCGGCAAGGCGCTCAGCACCGCCACCTACTTCGAGGTCGACGAGGTCATCGACCCCGCCGATTCGCGGCGCTGGATCGCGACTGCGCTACTGGAGGCCAAGCCGCGGCCAGCGCATGGCCACAAGAAGCGGCCCAATATTGACACCTGGTGAGGATGCCAATGGATCTGATGGGAATTATTCCGCCGATGACGACGCCGTTCCGGAGAGACGGCGAGATGGACCTGAAACTCGTGAAGCCGCAAGTCGACTGGTTGATCGGCGAGGGTGCGCATGGCCTCGCGGCCGGCGGCAGCACCGGCGAGGGCCACGCCCTGGAAGGCGGCGAGTATCGCGACCTGATCGCCGCCACGTGCGACGCAGCGGCCGCCCGGGTCCCGGTCGTCGCCGGCGTGATCGTCGACAGTACCCGTGCCGCAATCATGCGCGGCAAGGCAGTTCGTGACATGAAGGTCGCGGCGCTGCAGGTGACGCCCGTGCACTACCTGTTCCGGCCCGACGACGAAGCCATGGTCGAGCACTTCCGTGCGGTCGCCGGCGAGACCGGCCTGCCGATCATCATCTATAATGTCGTGCCGTGGACTTATCTGTCGCCGGCACTGCTGATCCGCATCATGCGCGACGTGCCGGGCGTGGTCGGCGTCAAGCAGAGCGCGGGCGACCTCAAGCTGTTTGCCGATCTGATGATCGATGCCGACCCACGAAGCCGCATCTACTCCGCCGTCGACGCGCTGCTCTATTCGTCGTTCGCGCTGGGCGCGCATGGCGCGATTGCCGCCATCCTGACGGCTGCGCCCAAGGCGGTGCGGGCCCTGTGGGATGCCGTGCAACGCGGCGATCACGCCCGTGGCCGCGCCTTGCACGAAAAGCTTCTGCCACTCTGGAATGCTGCGGTCGGCGACAATCTGCCGGCCTGCACACGCTATGCCCAGAGCCTGCAGGGCGTCGACGCGGGTGTTCCGAGGGCGCCGATGCCGGCGGCGTCGCCAGAGCAACGGGCCCGCATCGAGCCCGCGCTCAAGGCGCTGCTAGCGGCGCTCTGATCGAGATTGCGCCCGCCCTACTGGGCGATCCAGAACGTGTCGGGCTGGTAGAGCCCGATGTACCCGCCCGGATCCCAGGCGGAATAGCCTTCCTTGGGAACGTTACGAACCTTGGGGCCTACCACGATGGGCTGGCGAATGCCGTTCACCGTCCCGATCGAGAACACCTCGTCGGCGCTGGACTCCAGGATCTTGTCCCAGGCCTTGCGGCGCCCGGCCGCGTCGGCCGAGGTCTCCCATTCCTTCAGGTAGTCGAGCAGCTTGCAGGCTGACTCAAGGTCGCATTTCTCACCCTTGGTGCCCTTGGATTCGATGAACATGCCCCAGCGCGACCACTGGAGCCCGCCCTGCATGGTCGGCGCGAACTCCTTGGGGCTGGTGTTGACCGTCGGGACGGCCGTCACGTTGCCGGCGAAGGCGGTCATGATCGCCTCGCCCGAGAAGGCCCGGAGCCGGAAATTCTCGCGCGTCTGAGGCTTGGTCAGCATCTTGATGCCCACCTTCTTCCAGAATTCGGAGATCAGCTGCAGGGCATCGGCGTCTTCTGTCTCCTCGCTCGCGTGCTCGATGACGATGGTCGCGGGCTTGCCGCTGGGCAGCAGGCGGATGCCATCGGGACCGCGCTTCGCCAGGCCGACCTCGTCGAGGAGCTTGTTGGCGAGCTTGGGGTCGTACTTTGCCCACTTGGTCGCATACTCCGGCTTGAACAGCTCGGAACGCTCCATGACCGTATTGTTGGAGGGCTTGGCAAGGCCGAGATAGACGACCTGGTTCAGCTCGTCGCGGTCGATGGCCACCGACAGGGCGCGACGGAAGCGGACGTCACGCATCAGATTGCGCCATTCCTCATCGGTCGCGGTCAGGTTGGGATAGAGTGCGATCTGCGAGCCCGAGCCGGACTCCCACAAGCGAACGCTGACGCCCGATGTCTTGGCGCTCTTCTGCAGGAAGGTGTAGTCGCGCATGTTGAGATAGCGCGGCTGCAGGTCGGCTTCGCCGAGGCCCGCCTTGGCCGGGATCAGGTTGGTCGCTGCCACGGTCATGATCACCTCGTCGATATAGGGCAGCTGCTGTCCCTTTTCGTCGATGCGGTGATAGTAGGGGTTGCGTGTGAAGACGTAGCGCTGGGACGGGTACGTTGTCGCGAGGACCCACGGGTTCAGCGTCGGCATGTCGACATTGCTGTTGCCGTACATGACGTCCTGGCGCCGGTAGATGTTTACCCAGCGGCTACCCTTGTAAAGCTTCAGGATCTCCTCTTCGGGGGTGTACTTGCCATGGAGCTTCTTGAGGTAGTGCGCCGGCCGGAAGAGGAAGAGCGGTGCGGCTCGCGCCTGGCTCTCGATGAAGTAGGGGTTGGGCTTGTCCCAAGTGTACTTGATCGTCAGCTTGTCAATGATCTCGACCTTGGGCGGTTTGCCGTCGACGATAAGTTCGACCGACGGGCCGGAAGGCGACAGCTCGGGGTTGTTGGCAACGTCTTCCCAGAAGAAACGGAAATCGTCGGTGGTAAAGGGATGGCCGTCCGACCACTTGTGCCCGGCCCGCAGCTTCAGGGTGAACTCGCGGCCTTCCTTGATTTCGTAGCTTTCCAGGATGTCGGGATGGAGCTTGAACTTGTCGTCGTACACGATCAGGCGAGTGTAGCTGTAGATCGTCATCAGGCGCGAATCGCGCACGCCGGCGACCAGCATGTTGAGTTGACCGCCTTGCTTGCCCGGGCCGTCACCTCCGGCGAACCGCTTGGTGATCCAAGGCTGCTCGGGAATACGCTTGGCGATCGGCGGCAGCGCGCCCGACTTCACCTTGTCAACCAACTGCGGCGTCTCTTGCAGCGGCGGCAGGGGATCGGCGGCGAATGCCGGCGTCCATAGCAGCCCGACCACGAGTGCCTGGGTCAGAACACGTCTCTTCATGAAAAGCCTCACCGGTTGCCCGCGTCAGTTCCGCCGGGCGGTCGTGCCTGGCGGCAATCAAATCGCCGAACGCCGCCACCGTCAATGCCGGTAGCAGACATTGGTTCCTCAACGGCTCCTGTGATGTGGCGAAATTATGTCGGTGCGTTGACGTGCGCCGACGGACGCGCAAGAAACATGGGCGACTGGCGCACGCGATTGGCCAGCGACAGGAAAGTCCGGGGGAAGAATGGCGAGCGGCCTCGAGAACGAATTTGCGACCCTTCATGAGATCGTCAAGGCGGCGAGGATCCGGCTCACGCCCAACATCTGGGATTACCTGATCGGCGGCACCGAGACCGAGACCACGCTCCGGCGCAACCGGCTGGCGCTCGATGCCATCGCCTTCAAGCCGCGCGTGCTGCGCGATGTTTCCAATATCGATCCGTCATCTGAAATCTTCGGCCGCAAGATCCGCTTGCCGGTGATGCTGGCGCCGGTGGGCTCCCTCGAATCCTTCGAGCCGGGCGGCGGCATCACTGTCGCCAAGGGCGCCGGTGCCGGCAACGTGCCGATGCTGATCAGCTCGGTGACGACGCTCAAGCTCGAGGACATCGTCAAGGGCGGCACGGCGCCCAAGATCTACCAGCTCTATGTGCGCGGCGACGATTCGTGGGTGGCCGATCGCGTCAAGCAGGCGATGGATGCGGGCTACGACGCCTTCTGCATCACCGTCGACACCCAGGTCTATTCGAGGCGCGAGCGTGACATCGCCAAGCGCTTCGTGAAGTCGTGGCGGACGGCGGCGGTCGGCCAGGATCACCAGGCCGCGTTCTCCTGGGAGAACTTCAAGCGCGTGAAGGACAAGTTTCCCGACGTGAAGTTCATGCTGAAGGGGATCGGGACGGGCGAGGATGCCGAGATCGCCTGCCAGCACGGCGTCTGGGGCGTCTACTGCTCCAACCACGGCGGCCGCCAGCTCGACCATGGGCGCGGCTCGGCCCAGGTCCTGCCGGAGATCGTCGAGGCAGTCGCCGGACGCGCCAAGATCGCCGTCGACGGATCGTTCAGCCGTGGCAGCGACATCGTGAAGGCGATTGCCATGGGCGCCGACTGGGTCGGCCTCGGCCGGCTCTACTGCTACGGCCTCGCGGCGGCGGGCGCCGCCGGCATCGAGCGCGTGATCGAGCTTCTCGAGGAAGAGATGCGCGAAGTGATGGGCCTCCTGGGTGTCACCAGCCTGAAGCAGCTCGACAAGAGCTACCTGAGCGCCGGCATGCCGACCAACCTGCCGGGCGTGCATTCGGCCTTCCCGCTGCTCAATCTCGCCGACGAAGGTTACTGATCAGCGCCGGGGCGCAACGACAGGGCGTTCACGCCGTCTCCGGTGATTGAGTGAAAATGCAGTGAGCGCACCGGTGGCGGGCGTGAACGTGCCGATCGAGAGGAGTGTCCTTCCAGCCTGACGGTGGGACGCCGGACCGGTCGAAGCGCGACTGACAAGAAGCGTGCGACCTGCCGGTGCCAATAGCCTCCAACCCCACACGGCCGGAGGACCAGCGCCCGGCTTCGGCACGCTCTCCCTAACGGTGAAGGACTACGCCCTTCCCGACTCATTCATGAAGCCCTAAAGTACCCAAAATGAGCCAGCATACTGCCCAAAATGGGCCGCCGGAGATCCCGCGCGACGCCTATCCGATGGCCCGTCTGACGTCGGAGTTCTTCCTGCGCAGCATCGATCTGCTGACCCGGGTGCAGGGCGACAAGCTGATCTCGGGACTCGTCTTCATGGCGGTCTGGCACAACCATATGAAGGCGCCCGGCAGCGGCGCGGTCGGCGTGCGCGAACTCTCGCGGCGCCTCAATCTGCCCTACGAGACCGTGCGCCGTCATGCCGTGGCGCTCGCGCGCGCCGGCCAGTGCACCGCGACGCGGGATGGCATCGCGGTTGTGCCGTCCGTGCTGAAGAGCCGTGCGAACGTTGCGGTGATGCGCAAGCTCTACTTCAACACCGAGCGCATGCTGGTCGAGCTGACGCGTGCGGGGCTGGCGAAGTTCCAGTTGCCACCCGGTGCCGCGTCGCGCCGGGGCAATCTCACGCCGGCCCAGATAGCGATCGCGACCGCCTCGACCGGCCAACTGCTTGCCGGCATCCGGATGCTCGGCGACCTCTGGCATGGCGACTTGTTGCGGGGGCTGGTTTTCACGGCGATCTGGACGGCCAACGTCAAGCACGTCACCAACACCGCGCCGGCCGTCAGCCAGACCGTCCTGCCCGACGAACTGCGCCTGCCCGTCAGCGTTCTCGCGATCTCGAGTTCGCTCAGGCTGCCCTACGAGACGGTCCGCCGCCACGCTCTGGCGCTGGAGAAAGCCGGCATGTGCCATCGCGTGAGGCGTCGTGGCCTGGTCGTTCCGGCGGAGGCCCACCTCAAGCTGGCCTCGGGCACCGTACAGGCCCATGGGATCGTCACCGCCCTGTTCGTCGAACTCCGCCGCGCCGGCCTGAAGGCCTAGACGCTAGCCCCCGTCCTCAGCCGCGACCCACGAACGGCATCTTGGTCGCCATCACGGTCATGAACTGGACGTTGGCGTCGAGCGGCAGGCTGTCCATGTAGACGATGGCATTGGCCACCGCTTCGACATCCATGCGCGGCTCGGCGACCGTCGTGCCATTAGGCTGCAGCACGCCCTTGGTCATGCGTTCCGTCATCGGCGTCACGGCATTGCCGATGTCGATCTGGCCGCAGGCGATGTCGTAGGGCCGGCAATCGAGCGAGGTCGACTTGGTGAGGCCGGTGATGGCGTGCTTCGTCGCGGTATAGGCGACCGAGAACGGTCGGGGCGCATGCGCCGAGATCGAGCCGTTGTTGATGATGCGCCCGCCCATCGGCTTCTGCGCCTTCATGATCTTGATGGCTTCCTGGGTGCACAGGAACGGCCCGGTCAGGTTGGCCGCGACCACACTCAGCCAGGTCTCGTACGGCAGATCTTCCAGCGGCACCGGCGGTGCACCGCCGCCGGCATTGTTGAACACCAGGTCGAGACGGCCGAACGCTTCCTTGGTCCGCGCGAACAGGGCCTGGATCGATTCCCGCTTGGTGACGTCGGTCGGCACCGCCAGCGCATTGGGGGCATTGTTGCCGGCCATGCTCGCGGTCTCTTCCAGCGCTTCCTTGCGGCGGCCCGCCAGCACGACCTTGTAGCCGTTCTTCAGCAGCGCCAAGGCCGCGGCGCGGCCGATGCCGCTGCCCGATCCGGTGATGATTGCGATTTTCGCCATGGGTTCGTTCCTCCTCGGAGGCGGACCCTATCAGACGGCGAGGCTTTTCACATAGGCCCGCCAGCCGCCGAGCGAAGTGATGTCGCGCGCGGCCGCGACGGCGTAGGTCTCGCAGAGAAAGCCCAGCACGCCTGAGCCGTCCGCGAGGGCGACGGTGCCGAGACCGAGCGGCGCGGGAATTTTCGAGACGAATGCGCCGACCTTGTCGGCCGGCAGGCTCCACACTTCGAGATCGATCGCGCCGCCGCCCTCAACGCCATCGGCAACGCGGACCATGCCAGGGCGATGCGGCGGCCCGCCGGGGAGCGCGTAGAAGCGGTAGACCGGCGCCGTCTTGCCCGTGCTCTCCAGCCGGCCGCCCAGTTCGGTGAGCTGGCCGTTCAACGGCAGGCCGCTCATATGAGCGCCGACCACGGCGATGGAGACGCGATCCTCGGCGACGACGGGATCGTGCGCCGGCGCCGGCAGCCGGCTCGCGGTCTTGCCGAGCGGCAGCGGCACGGCGCGTTGCCAGCGCGCGCCGAAGGCCAGCAAGGTGCGCTCGGCGAAAGCGCGGGCGATCAGCGTGATACCGAACGGCATGCCGTCGGGACGGAAGCCGAAGGGCAGGGCGAGGCCACTCAGGCCAAAGAAATTCACGAAGTTGGTGTAGTGGCCGAGATGGGAATTGTAGAGCACCGGCTCGCGCTCGAGGTCGGCCAGGCGATAGACCGTGCCCGCAGTCGGGAGCGCCAGGAAGTCGAGGCCCTGCATCTCGGCCGCGGCGAGTGCCTTCAGCTTGGCCAGCCTGTACTGGCCCTCGAAGGCGTCGACGGCGCTGTACTTGCGTCCGCCCTCCACGATCTGTCGCGTCGTCGGCCAGACCTTGGCATTGTCGTCTGCGCCCTCGATGAACGCGCCAACCGCCGCCGTGCGCTCGGCCACCCACGGCCCGGCATAGAGAAGCTGGGCGGCGTAGCGAAAGGGCGCGTAGTCGAACTCGACTGCCGTGCCGCCCAGCGCCTTCAGCTTTTCGATGGCCCCGGCATAGAGCGTGGCATAGGCGTCGTCGCCGAAGAATTCCAGCGGCTTCGGCACGCCGAAGCGAAAGGTCTTGCCGATCGCCGGAGTCGCCTGGGGCGCACAGGCAACGCCCAGCACGGCATCGGCATCGGCGCAGCTCAAGGCGAACACCGAGACGCAATCGAGCGAGGCGCAGGCCGGCACGACGCCCGCATTGCTGAACAGTCCCGGCGTCGGCTTCAGGCCCACGATGTTGTTGAAGCCCGCCGGCACGCGGCCCGAGCCCGCGGTGTCGGTGCCGAGCGAGAAGCTCACGAGACCCGACGAGACGGCGACGGCTGAGCCCGAGCTGGATCCGCCGGGCACGAAAGTCGCGTCGAACGGATTGCGCGGCACGCCGTAGGGCGAGCGCACGCCCACCAGGCCGGTGGCAAACTGGTCGAGGTTGGTCTTGCCGATGACGATGGCGCCGGCCTCGACCAGACGCTTCACGACCTCGGCCGAGATCTGCGGTTCGTAGGAATAGCCGGGGCAGGCGGCCGTCGTGGCGAGTCCCGCCACGTCGATATTGTCCTTCACCGCGAAGGGCACGCCGTAGAGGGGCAACTTCTCGATCTCGCCGCGTCGCGCATCGAGGGCGGCGGCCTGCGCGCGCAGTGCCGCGTCGGGCGCGCGCGAGATCCACACTTTGTCGTCACCGGCAGCGGCGATGCGCTTCAGCACTTCGTCGACCACCGTCCGGCAATCGAGAGAGCCGGCGCGGTAGCCCGAACGCAGATTGTGGACGCCGAGATCGAGCGATGCGGTCATGCCCTACTTCTATCCAAGCCTTGCCCACATTGCAGCCGACAGATGCGCGCGGGGATTGGCACGCTCCTTGCAATCGTTGCGGCGGGATCGTGTGGATCCGAAAATGCAGGGGGAATCAATGAAGCGTCGCTCATTCATGAAGACGACGGCCGTTGCCGGCGCCGCCGCCACCGTCGCGCCCGCAATCTGGTCGGAAGCCAAGGCGCAGGCCCGTAATGAGACGCTCCTGCTCGTCACGGAGAGCCCACCCAACTCGATGGATATCCATGGCGTCGGCACCAACCGGCCGGCCTACGAAGTGTCGTGGAACACCCATGACAGGCTGATCACCTACGGCGTCAAGAAGGACGCCAACGGCAACGACCATTACGACTACACCAAGCTCGAGCCCGAACTCGCGACCGACTGGAACGTGACGCCGACGTCGGCCACCTTCAAGTTACGCAAGGACGCCCAGTTCCACGACGGCACGCCGATCACGGCCAAGGACGTGAAGTGGTCGTTCGACCGCGCCGTCTCGGTCGGCGGCTTCCCGACCTTCCAGATGGCGGCTGGCTCGCTCGAGAAGAAGGAGCAGTTCGTCGTCGTCGACGACGGCACCTTCCGTGTCGATTTCCTGCGCGCCGACAAGCTCACCATGCCCGACATCGGCGTGCCGGTCCCGGTGATCATGAACTCCGAGCTGTGCAAGAAGAATGCGACCGCCACCGACCCCTGGGCGATGGAATGGTGCAAGAACAACCTCGCCGCTGGCGGCGCCTACAAGGTCGAGCGCTGGCAGCCCGGCCAGGAAGTCGTGTTCGTGCGCAACGACGAGTGGAAGAACGGGCCGATGCCCAAGGTCCGCCGCGTCATCCAGCGTATCATCCCCTCGGCCGGCAACCGCCGCGCGCTCCTCGAGCGTGGCGATGCCGACATCTCGTTCGACCTGCCGTCCAAGGACTTCGCCGAGCTCAAGACCGCACCGAAGCTCACCGTCATCGGCACGCCGATCGAGAATGCGATGATGTATCTCGGCATGAACGTGAACCAGAAGCCGTTCGACAACGTCAAGGTACGCCAGGCGGTGGCCTGGGCGGTGCCCTACCAGCAGATCATGGACTCGGTGATGTTCGGCCAGGCCATCCCGTTGTTCGGCGGCGCCGACAACAAGTACAAGGGCTCGTACTGGCCGCAGAAGGACGGTTACAAGACCGACATCGCCAAGGCCAAGGCGCTGATGGCCGAAGCGGGTTATCCCAACGGCTTCGAGACGGTCGTGTCGTTCGATCTCGGCCTCGCCAGCACCAACGAACCGCTCACCATCCTGGTCCAGGAAAGCCTGGCGCAGATCGGGATCAAGGCCTCGATCAACAAGATCCCGGGCGCCAACTGGCGCGGCGAGCTCTTGAAGAAGAACATGCCGATGATCACCAATGCCTTCGGCGGCTGGCTGAACTATCCGGAATACTTCTTTTTCTGGTGCTATCACGGCCAGAACGCCGTCTTCAACACCATGGGCTACAAGAATCTGACGATGGACGCGTTCATCGACAAGGCGCGTTTCACGAGCGGACCGGAGTACGACGCGGCGGTGAAGGGTTTCATCGACATCGCCTTCGAGGAGGTGCCGCGCGTGCCGATCTTCCAGCCGCTGCTCAACGTGGCGATGCAGAAGAATGTCACCGGCTACCGCTACTGGTTCCACCGCCAGCTCGACTATCGCCAGCTCGTGAAGGGCTAGGCGAGGAGCGCCGGAGGCGGCGATGCTGAACCTGCTGCTGTCGCGGCTGGCGACGGCGATCCCCAGCATCGTGGGGGTCGTCATCGTCACCTTCATGCTCACCCGGCTGCTGCCGGGTGACCCGGCGGCGTATTTCGCCGGGTTGGCCGCCAGCCCGCAGGCGATCGCCGAGATCAGGACCAAGCTCGGCCTCGACAAGTCTTTGCCCGAGCAGTTCGTCGGCTACATCGGCGATCTGCTGCACGGCAACCTCGGCAATTCGCTCAGCACCGGCCAGCCGGTGGTGACGGAGATCGCCACCCGCCTGCCGGCCTCGGCCGAGCTCACCCTGTTTGCCCTGATCGTGGCCGTCGTCATCGCCATTCCGCTCGGCGTGCTGGCGGCGGTGAAGCAGGGGACCTGGATCGATCACACCTGCCGGATCGTCACGACGGCCGGCGTGTCGCTGCCGGTGTTCTTCACCGGCCTGCTGTTCGCCTATGTCTTCTACTACCTGCTGCAGTGGGCGCCGGCGCCGACCGGCCGACTCGATGCCTTTCTCTCGCCGCCGACCCACATCACCGGTTTCTACCTGATCGATTCGGCGCTGACCGGCAATCTCGAGACCTTCCGGGGCGCCTTGAGCCAGCTCGCCTTGCCCGCCATCTCGATGGCGATCTTCTCGCTGGCGCCGCTTGCCCGCATGACGCGCGGCTCGATGCTGGCGGTGCTGGGCAGCGACTTCATCCGCACCGCCCGGGCCAGCGGCCTCAGCCCTCGCACCGTCATCTTCACCTATGCCTTCCGCAACGCCGTGCTGCCGGTCATCACCACCCTGGGCATGGTGTTCTCCTTCCTGCTGGGCGCCAACGTGCTGGTCGAGACGGTCTTCGCCTGGCCGGGCATCGGCCTCTATGCCGTGAATGCGCTGATCACCTCCGATTACGCGCCGGTCCAGGGCTTCGTGCTCACCATGGCGATCCTCTACGTGGCGCTCAACCTCACCATCGACTTCCTCTACGGCCTGGTCGATCCGCGCGTGCGGCTGGACAGCTGATGCTGCCGCTACTGCGCCACGCCCGCTATGTGCTGTCGGAGAATCCGGTCACCGGGCTCGCCTTCGGCCTCTTCGCGCTGTTCCTGATCGCAGCGCTCTTCGGGCCGCTTATCGCGCCCTACAGTCCGCTGCAGAGCAACGCCGCCATGGCGCTGAAGCCGCCGTCGGCGGCGCACTGGTTCGGCACCGACCAACTCGGCCGCGACATCTTCAGCCGCGTGCTGGTGGCCACGCGGCTCGACCTCACCATCGCCTTCGCCTCGGTCATCCTGGCCTTCTTCCTGGGAGCGCTGTCGGGGGTGGCGGCGGGCTATTTCGGCGGCTGGACCGATCGCGTGGTCGGCCGACTCGCCGACACCATCATGGCCTTTCCGCTGTTCGTCCTGGCCATGGGCATCGTGGCGGCGCTTGGCAACGAGGTGATCAACATCGTGATCGCCACGGCTATCATCAACTTCCCGCTCTACGCCCGCGTGGCGCGTGCCGAGGCCAACGTGCGGCGCGATGCGGGCTTCGTCGAGGCGGCGCGGCTCTCGGGCAACGGCGAGACGCGCGTCCTGCTGGGCCACGTCCTGCCCAACATCATGCCGATCATGATGGTGCAGATGTCGCTCACCATGGGCTACGCCATCCTGAACGCCGCGGGGCTCTCCTTCATCGGCCTCGGCGTCCGTCCGCCCGATGCCGAATGGGGCATCATGGTCGCCGAGGGCGCCAACTTCATCCAGTCCGGCGAATGGTGGATTGCGCTCTTTCCCGGCGCCACGCTGATGCTGGCCGTCTTCTGCTTCAATCTGCTGGGCGACGGTCTGCGCGACATCATCGATCCCCGGATGAGGACGTAGGGGATGCCGACATGACCAGCATCCCGGCTCTTGCCGTCGAAGACCTGAGCGTCGAGTTCCGCACCCGCTCCGGCATCGTGAAGGTGCTGGAGCATGTCGGCTTCAGCGTCGACAAGGGCGAGACGGTGGCGCTGGTGGGCGAGAGCGGCTCAGGCAAGTCGGTGACGGCCTTCGCCGTCATGGGCATCCTCGACGCCGCCGGCAAGGTCACCTCGGGTCGCGCGATGTTCGGCGGCGCCGACCTGCTGGCGCTCAGCGAACACGATCTTGCCGAGCAGCGCGGCCGCGAACTCTCGATGATCTTCCAGAATCCGCGCACGGCGCTGAATCCGATCCGCCGCGTGGGGCGCCAGATCGCCGACGTGCTGGTGCGCCACGGCGGTGCAACCCGCAGCGATGCCCCGCGGGCCGCGATCGAGATGCTGAAGAAGGTGCGCATCCCCGATCCCGAGCGCCGCGCCGAAGCCTATCCCTTCGAACTGTCGGGCGGCATGTGCCAGCGCATCATGATCGCCATCGCGCTCGCCTGCCGGCCGGCGCTGCTGATCGCCGACGAGCCCACGACCGGCCTCGATGTCACCACCCAGGCGGTGATCATGGACCTGATCGGCGAGCTGGCGGGCGACTCGGGCATGGCCACGATCTTCATCACCCACGACCTGGCCCTCGCCGCCGAGTACTGCGACCGCATCGTCGTCATGCATGCCGGCCATATCGTCGAGGCAGCACCAGCGCGGAAGCTGTTCGTCCATCCGCGCCATCCCTATTCGGCCAAGCTGCTGGCTGCGACCCCGGGCGAGACCGCGTCGCTCGAGAAGATGGCCTCGATCCCGGGCGGCCTGCCCGACCTTCGGCGGTCGGATCTGCCGCCGTGCCGTTACAGCGACCGCTGCGAGCGCCGCATCGCCCGGTGCGCCCAGCCGCTGCCGCACCAGATCGTTGGCGACCGCCACGTCGTTGCCTGCTGGAATCCGTTATGAGCGGCGACTCACCTGTCTCGCTCCCCGGGCCTCTGCTCGATGTCGCCGAGCTGGCCAAGCGGTTCACCGTCGGCGGCAAGCAAGGCCTGCTGGCGCGCGCCACGTCCTTTCGCAAGCCGGTGGCCCCGCTGCCGCAGCTCCATGCCGTCGACGAGGTCAGTTTCACCATCGGCCGAGGCGAGACGGTCGGGCTGGTGGGCGAATCGGGATGCGGCAAGTCCACCCTGGTGCGGCTGATCAATCGCCTGCTCGATCCGACCTCGGGCAGCATTCGCCTGGGCGGGGCCGAACTGGCCGACTTCAAGGCCCGCGATTTCGCGGCCAATCCGCATCGTGCCCGCATCCAGATGGTGTTCCAGGACGCCGGCGACTCGCTCAACCCGCGCTACACGGCGGCCGATGCCATCGCCGATCCGGTGCGGCGCCTGAAGAAGATGTCGGGCGGCGAGCTCAAGGCCCGCGTCGAGGCGCTGGCCGACATGACGGGCCTGCCGCGCGAGCTTCTCTCGCGCTTCCCGCATCAGCTCTCGGGCGGCCAGAAGGCGCGCGTCGGCATCGCGCGCGCCATCGCCGTCGAACCCGAACTGCTGATCCTCGACGAACCGACGGCGGCGCTCGATGTCTCGGTGCAGGTCGTGATCCTGCAGCTCCTGCAACAGCTCAAGCGCGAGCTCGGCATGAGCTATCTTTTCGTCAGCCACGATCTCAACGTCGTGCGGCTGCTCTGCGACCGGGTACTGGTGATGTATCTCGGCAAGGTCGTCGAGCAGGGGCCGGCGGCCGAGGTCTTCGCCGATCCCAAGCACCCCTACACAAGGGCGCTGATCTCGGCGATCCCGCAGGCCGAGCCCGAGCAGCGCGCGGGCCGGCTGCGCCTCGATGGCGAGCCGCGCAGCCCGATCGATCCCGATCCGCGGGTCTGCCGCTTCTACGGCCGCTGCCCCAAGGGCACGCCACGCTGCGCCGAGGAAATGCCGCTCTTGCATCCGGCCGGTGCGGCGCGGCAGGTTGCCTGTCACTTCGCTTGAGGGGAGGAAAGACGTGGCCGACGAGAAGCCCGATGTTGCACGTCTGGTCGACGAGGCGGCGAAAGCCCTCGGGTTGCCGATCGCGCCCGAGTACCGCGCCAACGTGATCCTGAACTACGAGCGCTCACTCATGATCGCGCGGCCACTGCTCGAGGTCGACCTCGACGACGATCTGATGTCCGGCCCCGTGTTCCGGCCATGAGTGTTCCGGCCATGAGCGATCCATTGTCCAAGGCTGCGACTGCGACCGAGATCGCGCGCGCCATTGCCGGCGGCAAGGTCAAGGCCGCCGCCGTGATCGACGCCACGCTGAAGCGCATCGCGGCCTCGGAGCCCACGATCAACGCTTTCACCGATGTCGTGGCCGAGCGCGCCATCAAGCGCGCCGACGAGATCGATGCCGGCAAGCATCGCGGGCCGCTGATGGGCGTGCCCTTCGCGGTAAAGAACCTGTTCGACATCGCGGGCCTGCCGACACGGGCAGGCTCCAAGATCAATGTCGACGGGCCCAGGGCCGCCCGCGACGGCGCGCTGGTGCGCAAGCTCGAGGACGCCGGCGCGATCCTGGTGGGCGGCCTCAACATGGGCGAGTACGCCTACGACTTCACCGGCGAGAATTCGCACTACGGCCCGTCGCGCAATCCGCGCGACACGACGCGCATGTCGGGTGGCTCCTCGGGTGGTTCCGGCGCCGCGGTCGCGGCAGGCGAGGTGCCGCTGTCGCTGGGGTCCGACACCAACGGCTCGATCCGCGTGCCGTCCTCGCTCTGCGGCCTGTTTGGCCTCAAGCCGACCTATGGGCGCCTGAGCCGCGCCGGCTCGTTTCCCTTCGTCGATGCCTTCGATCATCTCGGGCCGATCGCGCGCTCGACCGAGGATCTCGCGCTGTCGTTCGATGCGATGCAGGGCTGGGATCCCGACGATCCCGTTTGCACCGACCGTCCCGCCGAGCCCACCCTGCCGCGCCTGCTCGAGGGCATCGACGGGATGCGCATCGCCATCGCCGGCGATTATTTCGCGAGGGGCGGCGAGCCCGAGGCCTTCGAAGCCGTGGCGACGGTGGCCAAGGCACTGGGGGCGACCAGGACCGTCGTGTTGCCCGAAGCGGCGGCGGCGCGGGCGGCGGCCTATGTCATCACCGCCATCGAGGGCGGGCAGGTTCACCTGCCACGCCTCAGGACCCGGCCGCAGGATTTCGATCCCGACACGCGCGAGCGGTTCATGGCCGGCTTGCTGCTGCCGGGCGCCTGGTACGTGAAGGCGCAACGCTTTCGCCGGCGCTATCGCGCCAATGTGCTGAAGGTCTTCGAAGAGGCCGATATCGTGCTGGCGCCGGCCACCCCCTGCACCGCGCCAAAACTCGGCCAGGTCATGATGAAGCTGGGCGGTGTCGACCTGCCGGTACGCGCCAACCTCGGACTCTTCACCCAGCCGATCTCGTTCATTGGCCTGCCCGTCGTGGTGGCGCCGCTGCAACGGCCCGGCGGCCTGCCGATCGGCGTGCAGATCATCGCCAAGCCTTTCAACGAACAGGCCGCGTTGCGCGTGGCGGCCTTCCTTGAGAAGCAGGGCGTCGCCGCTGCGCCGCCGGCATAGGAGCGAAGAATGGAAATCAACATCCCCGAGGTCGTGGGCGAGGTGACCGCCGCCTTCAACCGCTACGAGACGGCACTCAACACCAACGACGTCATCACGCTCGACTCGCTCTTCTGGAAGAGCCCGCACACGCTGCGCTACGGCATCGGCGAGCAGCTCTACGGCCACGACCAGATCGCCGCCTTCCGTGCCGGACGGGATCCCGGCTTCGTGGTCAATCGCGACCTGCTGAAGCTCTGGATCGTGACCTACGGCCGCGACTTCGGCACCGCCAACTGCGAATTCAAGCGGCACGGAGGCAACAAGATCGGCCGCCAGAGCCATACCTGGATGCGCACGCCCGAAGGTTGGCGGATCGTTGCCGCGCACGTCTCGCTTCTCGGCGAGGCGACACCCATGAAGACGCCCTAGCGCCGCCTCCTCAGGATGAGGTCTATGCTGTAGTCTCCCTCGCGTCGGAGGGGACTCGATGAAATTGCTTCTCACGCATGTGCCGCTGTCGCGGAAGAATTACTATGGCGCGCGTGCGCTTGCGCGGCTGCAGGAGCTGGTCGAGGTCACGCTGCACGAAGGCGATGCTCCGCTTGATCCCCGGGGGGTGATTGCGACGGCGCGCGACGTCGATTTCATCATCGCCGACCGTTCCACCGCGGTGCCGGGCGAGATCTTCGCCAGTCTGCCGGGGCTGAAAGTCGTGATGCGGAGCGCCGTCGATATCCGCAACATCGACGTCGCTGCGGCTTCGGCCGCGGGCGTGCTGGTGACCCATGCCGAGCCTGGTTTCGTGCAGTCGGTCGTCGAGCTGACGCTGGGCTTCCTCGTCGATCTCTCGCGCGGCGTGTCTCGCGCGACTGCGGATTACCATGCCGGCCGCAAACCCGAGATCCGAGTCGGCCGGCAACTCTCCGGCAGCACGGTCGGCATCATCGGCTATGGCCGCATCTCGCGCGACCTCGCGCCGTTGCTCGCCACCATGGGTATGACGGTGCTGGTGTCCGATCCCTATGCCCAGATCGACGACCGGCGCCTGATCAAGCTGCCGATGGAGGATCTGCTGGCGCGCGCGGACTATGTGATCTGTCTCGCCATCGCCAATACGGAAACCGAGAACCTGCTGGATGCGGCAGCCTTCGCCCGCATGAAGCCCGATGCTTTTTTCATCAACATGTCGCGCGGCAACCTTGTCGACGAGGCGGCATTGACGAAGGTTCTGGCGGAAGGCCGCATCGCCGGCGCCGCCATGGACGTCGGCCGCGCGCCGGACCAGATGCCACCTCCCGAGCTTGCCCGCCTGCCCAATGTCATCGCCACGCCGCATGTCGGTGGCCTGACGCCGCCGGCCAGCGAAAGCCAGGCGATGGACACCGTGCGCCAGGTCGAGGCGCTGGTGAAAGGCGAGGTGCCGCCGGGCGCCGCCAATCTCGATCGCTGGACGCGTCGCGTTTAGGGACCGAACTTAGGGGCCGAATTAGGGGGACAAGCGTTCGAAACCTTCGCGCAGCGGCCACGTTACTTGTGGACCCTGACGAAAGGAGGCGGACGATGGACAAATCTGTCGATACAACTCCCGGTCTGGCCGCCGTTCGCGTGCCTGACGACGAGGTCGACCTCTACAATGTCTCCGAAGGCGGCTGGTACGCCGTCGATGACGAGGACAAGGTGGTCCTTGGTCCGTTCGAGAGCCTGGGCGAATGCGACCGGGCGATCCACGAGCGGGTTGCCCTCGTGAGCCCATCGCCCGCGCCTGTTGATCGGGCGCACATTTCATAAGGCTCGTGCCGGTTGAAAAGCCGCGTGGGGTGGCCTACGTGGCTTGCATGCGCACCCCCAAGGACATGGTGGCCGTCCACATTCCGACCGAGGATCTGGGCGACTACAATCTCACCCAGATCGGCTGGTATGCGCTGGATGACGGCGATCACGTCATCCTGGGTCCGTTCGAGAGCCTTGCCTTGTGCGAGCGGGCGATCCGCGACCGGCTGCAGGAGCAGAAGAGTTGATCTACCGGCTC
This sequence comes from Reyranella massiliensis 521, assembly GCA_945862125.1. Classification (GTDB taxonomy): domain Bacteria; phylum Pseudomonadota; class Alphaproteobacteria; order Reyranellales; family Reyranellaceae; genus Reyranella; species Reyranella massiliensis_A. Next base: position 13,565 of record CAMAYC010000054.1, on the reverse strand, counting down.
TAGAGCGGATTCCGGTTGGATGGCCTCATGATCATCTGGACCGCGAGCCTCTGGCTCGCTCCGGCGCATTCACATGCGCCTTGAGCGCGCAGGATGCGCGCGGTCCGGAAGACGATGAGTCCATCTGATCGGAACGTGCTCTAATTCCCAGGTCCGCGTTCCATCGAGAAGGGCTGCCAGCGTTGCAGCTTGGATTTCTCCAGCACCATGGGATTGACGCAGGCGCGCGGCCACTTGCCGCCCAGGACCAGCGCCATCTCCGCGCCGACCCGCCGCTTGCGCGCAATGTCGAAACGGCTCGAGGCCGAGGCCACGTGCGCGGTCAGGATGACATTGTCCATGCCGAGGAGCGGATTGTTGTGACCGACCGGCTCGGTCTCGAGCACGTCGAGGCCGGCGCCGGCAATCCAGCCTTCCTGCAGCGCCTTGATCATCGCCGGCTCGTCGACGGTGGAGCCGCGGCCGGTGTTCACGAACAGCGCCGTCTTCTTCATCTTCCTGAAGTGCGCCTCCTTCATCAGGTGATGCGCGTCCTTGGTACCGGGCGCATGCATCGAGACGATGTCGGAGCGCTGCAGCAGCTCGTCGTAGCCGACCGGCTGCACGCCGTAGTCGGACATCACCAGCTCCTCGATGTAGGGATCGTAGGCCAGCATCTGGAAGCCGAAGGGCGCCGCGCGCTTGGCGACCGCGCGTGCCACGTGGCCGAAGGAGATGAAGCCCAGCGTCATGCCCATCAGGCGGGGGAACTGGTAGAGCATCGGCCGCGCCTTGCCCCAGTCGCCCTTGCGTACCATCTGGTCCTGCACCACCAGGCGCCGCCAGCTCGCCAGGATCAGGGTCATGGCATGGTCGGCCACTTCTTCGATGAAGGTGTCGGGGCAGTTGGTCACGGGAATGCCGAGCGCGGTCGCGGCATCGACATCCACCGAATCGACGCCGACGCTGGCCAGCGAAACGACCTTCAGTTTCTTGGCCGCGCCGATGACCTTGGCGGTGATGCGCGGCCGACCCTTGCCGTAGATCGCATCGGCATCGACGGCGGCCGCCGCGAGTTCATCCTCGCCGCCCTTGACCTCGATGATCTCGGCACCGATTCCGGCCAATGCCTCCATCTCCAGGGAATGGTCGGCGCCCGGAACGCCCGTGCCCGGCCCGGCGGTCGTCACGATCTTGAAACGTGCCACGTGTTGTCTCCTCCACTCGTTTGACGGCACTCTAGCGCAAAACCGCGCCTCTCCAACCACGGTGGAACCGGCATGTCTGCAGCCAAGAACGTCTTGTTGATCGTCGTCGACCAGTGGCGCGGCCTGATGCTGCCCAGGCTTGGCGCGGATTATCTGAAGCTGCCGAACATCGACCGGCTGTGTGCGGAGGGGGTGACGTTCCGCAATCACTTCACCCAGGCCGTGCCCTGCGGGCCGGCACGGGCGAGCCTGCTCACCGGGCAGTATCTGATGAACCATCGCGCGGTGCAGAACACCATTCCGCTCGATTCGCGCTTCACCAATCTCGGCCACGAGCTGCGGCGCGGCGGCTACGACGCGGCCCTGGTCGGCTACACCACGACGACGCCCGATCCGCGCACCACCGGGCCGCACGATCCGCGCTTCCTGGTGCTGGGCGACATCATGGACGGCTTTCGTCCCGTGGGTGCCTTCGAGCCTTATCGCGACGCCTACTTCGGCTGGGTGGAGAGCCAGGGCTTCAGGCTGCCGCAGAATCGCGAGGACATCTGGCTGCCCGAGGGCGAGCCCGGGGCCGGCGCCACGGCGCGGCCGGCGCGGATTCCGAAAGAGCTGTCCGACACCGCCTGGTTTACCGAGCGCGGCCTCTCCTACCTGCACGGCCGCGGCGGCAAGCCGTGGTTCCTGCATCTCGGCTACTACCGTCCGCATCCGCCCTTCATCGCCTCGGCGCCATATCATGCCATGTACCGGCCCGAGGACATGCCGAAGCCGGTGCGCGCGGCGAGCGCCGCCGAGGAGGCGAGCCAGCATCCGCTGCTCGCCTACTATGTGAACCACATCCACCAGTCGAGCTTCTTCCAGGACGGCAAGGCCCTGGGTTCGGCGATGCGCGATGAGGAGGTGGCCCAGATGCGCGCCACCTATTGCGGCCTGATGAGCGAGATCGACGACCAACTCGGCCGCGTGTTCGATCACCTCAAGGCCACGGGGCAGTGGGACGACACGCTGATCATTTTCACCTGCGACCACGGCGAGCAGCTGGGAGACCATCACCTGCTGGGCAAGATCGGCTATTTCGACGAGTCCTACCGGATCCCGATGATCGTCCGCGATCCCCGGCCCGAGGCCAACGCCACGCGCGGCACGGTCGTCGAGCGCTTCACCGAGACCATCGACACCATGCCGACCATTCTCGAGTGGCTGGGCCTGCCAGTGCCGCGCCAGTGCGACGGCAGTTCGCTGTTGCCGTTCTGCGAGGGCGAGACTCCCGCCGGCTGGCGCACCGAGGTCCATTACGAGTTCGACTTCCGCGACCTCCACTACAGCAAGCCCGAATCGGCCCTGGGCGTGGCGATGGACAAGTGCGGGCTCGCCGTCGTGCAGGACGAGGCCTTCAAGTACGTACACTTCGCGGCCCTGCCGCCGCTGTTCTTCGACCTCAGGAACGATCCCGGCCAGCTCGTGAACCGCGCCGGCGATCCCGCCTACGCCGCGCGCATGGGCGAATACGCCGCCAAGATGTTGACCTGGCGGCTGGGTTTTGCCGAACGCACGCTCACCGGCTACCGCGCCACCCCGCAGGGGCTCGAGGTGCGCGCCGCCTAGGGTTGGATGTAGACTGGTGCCATGACCCACGATCTCTACCGTCGGCCCGCATCGGGCCAGCATCCACCTCACCGCGCCGACGCCTACAAGTCGACGGTTGCTCGTTCGCCGCGCCAGCCGGCGATCGTGTTGCCGCAGACCCTGTCGGAGATTACCGGCCCGCTGTTGGTCGAGGAACGGCTCGGTGCGCAGGAGAACGACCTCACGCGGCAGCGCATGGGCCAACCGCTGGGCGAGCGCATCATCGTGCACGGCCGCGTGCTCGATGAGGATGGCAAAGCCCTGCCTAACGCCCTGGTCGAGATCTGGCAGTGCAATGCCGCCGGCCGCTATCACCATCCGGGCGACCAGCACGATGCGCCGCTCGATCCCAATTTCTACGGCGGCGGACGGGCACGCGCCGATGCCGACGGCCACTACAAATTCATCACTGTGAAGCCCGGCGCCTATCCGTGGGGCAACCACAAGAATGCCTGGCGGCCGGCGCACATCCACTTCTCGCTCTTCGGGCCCGCCTTCGCCACGCGCCTGATCACCCAGATGTACTTCCCCTCCGATCCGCTGCTGGCTTTCGATCCGATCTACAACTCGGTGCCTGAAGGTGCGCGCCCGCGCCTGCAGGCGGCCTTCGACATGGAGGCCACGCAGCCGGACTGGGCGCTGGCCTACAAGTTCGACATCGTGCTGCGCGGTCGCAACGCCACGCCGATGGAAAACACATGAGCAAGGCTCTGACGCCGTCGCAGACGATCGGTCCGTTCTATTGGGGCACGCTGGTCAGCAGTTGCCGTGCCGATCTTGCGCCGGCGGGTGTTGCCGGCGAGCGCATCGAGGTGGCGCTCACGTTGCATGATGCCGAGGGCGCCATCGTTCCCGATGGCCTGCTCGAGATCTGGCAGGCCAACAGCCACGGCCGCTACAATCATCCCGAGGACCGCCGCAACCTGCCGCTCGATGCGGGCTTCGAGGGTTTCGGCCGCGCCTCGACGGACATCAAAGGCGTCGCGCGCTTCGGCACCGTGAGGCCCGGGCGCGTGCCGTGGCCGCACGGCGGAGGGCAAGGGGGAGGTCTGCAGGCGCCGCACCTCAACATCTCCATCTTCGCGCGCGGCGTGCTGAACCGGCTGGCAACCCGGCTCTATTTCGACGGCGATCCGGCGCTGGCCGAGGATCCGGTCCTGAAACTGGTCGAGCCGGCGCGGCGCGGCACGCTGCTCGCCAGGCGCGACAAGCAGGGCGTGTGGCATCTGCCGATCCATCTCGGTGGGGCGCAGGAGACCGTTTTTTTCGACTGCTGAGCCTGGCGTCAGACGTAGCGCACTTTCACGATCTCCAGCTCCTCGATGCCAGCGGGCGTGCGCAGATTCACAACGTCACCCTCGTGGGCACGCATCAGTGCCTTGGCGATGGGCGAGATCCAGCTGACATGGCCCTTCTCGAGGTCGACCTCGTCGACGCCGACGATCTTGACCGTGCGCTCCTTGTCCTGGGCATTGGCCGTGGTGACGGTGGCGCCGAAGAACACCTGGTCCGTCTTGGCCCGCTTGGCGGCATCCACCACCTCGGCATTGGCCAGGCGCTTGCTGAGGTAGCGGACGCGGCGGTCGATCTCGCGCAGGCGCTTCTTGCCGTAGATATAGTCGCCGTTCTCCGAGCGGTCGCCGTTGCCCGCCGCCCAGGTCACGACCTTGACCACTTCGGGCCGCTCCTTGCGCATGAGCATGTTCAGCTCGTCCCGCATCCGGGCGAAGCCCTCGGGGGTCATGTAGTTCTTGGCGGTCGCCGGCAATCCGCCCATGTCCTCGGGCAGGTCGTCCTCGTCGTCGCCGTCGCTTTCCTTGGTGAAGGCCTTGCTCATTTCGATCCTTAATCTATCAAGCAGGGGTCGATGACAACCAGCCCGCCCCGCCTACAGCGTGCCTCCGGCGAAAGCCGCGTTTCGTTTGCCGTGCGCGATGGCCGGACGCGGCTGGCCGACCTGTATCAACGCGATCCCTGCCGGGTCCTGTTCCCCGATCCCGAGCCGGGCGAACCGCCGCAGGCCGTGCTGGTGACGACCTCTGGCGGCGTGGCCGGCGGCGACTGCCTGCGCATGGAGATTGCCGCCGGCGCCGGCGCCCATGCCGTGGTGGCGACGCAGGCGGCGGAGAAGATCTATCGCGCCGCGCCCGGCAGCGATCCCTGCCGGATCGACGTGGCGATCGACGTCGGAGCAGACGCTGTCCTCGACTGGCTGCCGCAGGAGACCATCGTCTTCCAGGGCGCACGGCTGGTTCGCCGCACCGTGGCCGAGGTGGCGCCGGGGGCGGCGCTGCTGGGTTGCGAGATGGTGGTGTTGGGGCGCGGTGCCTCGGGCGAGCGCTTCGCGTCGGGGCTGCTGCTGGATTCGTGGTCGGTCCGCCGCGGCGGCCGGCTCGCCTGGACCGATACACTGCGTGTCGAGGGGGAAACGCCGGGAGGTGCGGGCTTCGGGTCGGCCAATGCACTGGCCACCGTGATCGGCGTCTGGGACGACCCGCAGGCATTCTTCGAGAAGGCCCGTCCGCTCCTCGAGGCCGAAGGCAAGGTCCGGGCGGGGGTCACGGTCGTGAACGGCGTGATGGTGGCGCGGCTGCTGGGTGAGGCCACACAGGTGCGCGAAGCGGGCATCGGCTTTCTGAGCGGTCTGCGCGGCCAAAAGATGCCGCGCGTTTGGCATGTTTGATGCAGCTTCCGGCGGGCTATAGTCGAAGCTGAGAGCAGGGGAACTCGGCCAATGAATCTGACGCCTCGGGAAAAAGACAAACTTCTGGTTGCCATGGCTGCCGTGGTGGCGCGCCGGCGCCTCGAGCGCGGCGTGAAGCTCAACCATCCCGAGGCAGTGGCTCTGATCTCCGATTTCGTCGTCGAAGGCGCGCGCGACGGCCGGTCTGTCGCCGACCTGATGCACGAGGGCGCCAGCGTGATCCGCCGCGAACAAGTAATGGAAGGGGTCGCCGAGATGATCCACGACATACAGGTCGAGGCGACCTTTCCCGACGGCACCAAGCTCGTCACCGTCCACGATCCGATCCGCTGAGGAGCACGGGCCATGAAGCCGGGTGAAATCCTCACTGCTCCGGGCGACCTTGAACTGAACAAGGGCCGCAACCCGATCACCGTCGAGGTCGCCAACACCGGCGATCGTCCGATCCAGGTCGGCAGCCACTATCATTTCTTCGAGACCAACGATGCGCTCAAGTTCGACCGCAAGCGCACCAAGGGCATGCGGCTCGACATCGCCGCCGGCACGGCCGTGCGCTTCGAGCCCGGCCAGTCGCGCACGGTCCGGCTGACGCCCTATCTCGGCGGGCGCGAGAGCCACGGATTCCAGGCCAAGGTCTCGGGCAAGCTCGGGCCGATCGCCAAGGTCGGTCCCTCCAACGAAGGCCCGACGCGCATCTCGCGCTCGGCCTATGCCGGCATGTTCGGCCCGACCACGGGCGACCGGGTGCGGCTTGCCGACAGCGACCTTTTCATCGAGGTCGAGAAGGACCACACGACCTACGGCGAAGAGGTGAAATTCGGCGGCGGCAAGGTGATCCGCGACGGCATGGGCCAGAGCCAGCGTACCCGCGCCCAGGGCGCGGTCGACACGGTCATTACCAATGCGCTGATCGTCGATCACTGGGGTATCGTGAAGGCCGATATCGGCCTCAAGGGCGGGCTGATTGTCGCCATCGGCAAGGCCGGCAATCCCGACGTCCAGCCCGGCGTCGACATCATCATCGGCCCCGGCACCGAGGCGATCGCGGGTGAGGGCAAGATCATCACGGCGGGCGGCATCGACTGCCACATCCACTTCATCGCGCCGCAGCAGATCGACGATGCGCTCTACAGCGGCGTCACGACCATGATGGGTGGCGGCACCGGCCCGGCCCACGGCACGCTCGCGACGACCGTGACGCCCGGCCCGTGGCACATGGGCCGCATGCTGCAGGCGGCCGAGGGTCTGCCGATGAACCTGGGCTTCTTCGGCAAGGGCAACACCAGCAAGCCGGCCGGCTTGAAAGAGCAGATCGAGGGTGGCGCCTGCGGGCTGAAACTGCACGAGGACTGGGGCACCACGCCGGCCGCGATCGACAACTGCCTCACGGTGGCCGATCGCTTCGATGTGCAGGTGGCCATCCATACCGACACGCTGAACGAGTCGGGCTTCGTCGAGACGACGCGGGCAGCCTTCAAGGGCCGCGCCATCGCCACCTTCCATACCGAAGGCGCGGGCGGTGGCCATGCGCCGGATATCATCCGGCTCTGCGGCGAGAAGAACGTTCTGCCGAGCTCGACCGATCCCACCATGCCCTACACGGTGAATACCGTGGACGAGCATCTCGACATGCTGATGGTCTGCCATCATCTCGATGCGCGCATCCCCGAGGACGTAGCCTTCGCCGAAAGCCGCATCCGCCGCGAGACGATCGCCGCCGAAGACATCCTGCACGACCTCGGCGCCTTCTCGATGATGTCGTCCGATAGCCAGGCAATGGGCCGGGTCGGCGAGGTCGTGATCCGGACCTGGCAGACCGCCGACAAGATGAAGAAGCAGCGCGGGCGGCTGAAAGAGGAAAAAGGCGACAACGACAACGTCCGCGTCAAACGCTACGTCGCCAAGTACACGATTAATCCGGCCATCACCCACGGCATTGCCAAGCATGTGGGCTCGGTCGAAGTCGGCAAGCGCGCGGACCTCGTGATGTGGTCGCCGGCTTTCTTCGGCGCCAAGCCCGACATGGTATTGATCGGCGGCTCGATCGTGGCCGCGCCGATGGGCGATCCCAATGCCTCGATCCCGACGCCGCAGCCGGTACATTACCGGCCGATGTTCGGCGCCTTCGGCCGCAGCCTGGTGATCAGCCCGGCACTGTTTGTTTCGCAGGCCGCCATCGCCAAGGGTGTGGCCAGGAAGTGGGGCCTCTCGCGGCCGCTGCTGCCGGTCAAGGGCACGCGCAAGATCGGCAAGAAGGACATGGTGCACAATTCGCTCTGTCCCAGGATCGAAGTCGATCCCGAGACCTACGAGGTGCGGGCCGACGGCGAACTGCTGACCTGTGAGCCCGCGACTGTGCTGCCCATGGCCCAACGGTATTTCCTGTTCTGACATGAAGCGCGCTCTGGAAGTTGTCCGCGCCGGCCAGTGGCCGACGCAGGATCGCACCGACACCGTCACCCTGCTGTTCGACGACCGCTACCGTCGCCGCCTGCGCATGCTGGGCGATGGCGGGCTCGACTTCCTGCTCGATCTCGCCGAGCCCGTGGTGCTGCGTGGCGGCGACGGGCTCCGGCTGGAGGAGGGTGGCTTCGTCGAGGTCAAGGCGGCGGAGGAAAACCTGGTCGAGATCCGCGGCCGCGATGCAGCGGCTTTCGCGCGGCTCGCCTGGCATCTCGGCAACCGCCACCTGCCGACGCAGATAGATGCCGACCGCATCCTGATCCGCGACGATCACGTGATTGTCGACATGCTGAAGGGCCTGGGTGCCGAGGTTCGTGCCGTGCGGGAGCCGTTCGATCCCGAAGGCGGTGCCTACGGCCAGCACAATCACGACCTCGGCCATCCGCACGGCCATGTCCATGACAAGCGCCATGGCTGAAGTGGGCATCGATCCGCTCTACCGGCTGCTCGCCTGGCTATCGCCGGCCTATCCGGTCGGCGCTTTCAGCTATAGCCACGGCGTCGAGACTGCAGTGGAGGAGGGCTTCATCAAGGATCGTGCCTCGCTGGTCGTCTGGCTGGAAAGCGTGCTGGAGCGCGGCACCGGACTGGTCGACGGGGCGCTGTTTGCCGCGACCTGGCGTGCCGTCGACAGCGCCGATTGGCCGGCCTTCGACGCTATCGCCGAACGCGCGGCAGCTTGGCGGGGGACTTCCGAGATGGCACTGGAATCGCGCCAGCAGGGCGGCTCGTTCCTGTCCATCACGCGAGCCGCCTGGCCACATCCCGATCTCGACAACGCACACGAGCGGACAGGTGGCGAACTGGCGCTGCCGGTGGCCGTGGCGCTGGCGGCCGCGGCGCACGGCATCGCGCTCGAGTCCGCTTTGAGCGGCTACCTGCATGGCTTTGCCGCCAATCTCATCTCGGCGGCGGTGCGGACCGTGCCGCTGGGGCAAACCGACGGCCAGCGCGCGCTGGCGGCGCTCGAGCGCGCGGTGCGGCGAACGGCCGAGGCCGCGCTGTCTGCGACTTCGCTCGACGACATCGGGACGGCGACGCCGCTGCTCGACTGGTGCTCGCTGCGCCACGAAACGCAGTACACGCGGCTGTTCCGCTCATGAACGCCATGCTGGCCTTCCTGTTGTTCGTCGGCGTCGGCGCCATCGCCGTCGTTCACGCCTTGTGGGGCCTGGGCAGCACCTGGCCTGAAGCCAACCAGGAGGCATTGGCGCGCGGCGTCGTGGGCGATGGCCGCAAGCGCATGCCGCCGCCGTGGCAGTGCTTCGCCGTTGCCGCCCTGCTGGCGCTTGTCGCGCTGTGGCCCTGGTATGTGCTGGGCCGCAGTTCGGAGCCGGCCGTGCTGACCGGCACCTTCGCCATCGCGGGCACCTTCGTGGCCCGTGGCTGGGCCGGCTACAGTCCGCGCTGGCGAAGCCATTTCAACGACGAGCCGTTTGCCAGGCGCGACAAGCGGTACTATTCGCCCTACAGCCTGTTGCTCGGCGTGAGCTATCTCGCGCTGCTGGCCGGAGAAATGGAACGATGAGTGCGCGTGGTCCCCTGAGGGTCGGTGTCGGCGGTCCGGTCGGATCGGGCAAGACGGCGCTGGTCGAGCGTCTGTGCAAGACGATGCGCGACACCTACGACATCGCCGTCGTCACCAACGACATCTACACCAAGGAAGATGCCGAGTTCCTGACGCGCGCCGGGGCGCTGGCGCCGGACCGGATCGTCGGCGTCGAGACCGGCGGCTGTCCGCATACGGCGATTCGCGAGGACGCCTCGATAAACCTCGCCGCCGTCTCCGACATCGTGCGCAAGTGGCCGGCCCTCGAGATCGTCTTCGTCGAGTCGGGCGGCGACAATCTCGCTGCCACCTTCTCGCCCGAGCTGGCCGACCTCACCATCTACGTGATCGACGTCGCGGCGGGCGAGAAGATCCCGCGCAAGGGCGGGCCCGGGATCACCCGATCGGACCTGCTGGTGATCAACAAGATCGATCTGGCGCCCCTGGTCGGCGCCAATCTCGATGTGATGGACCGCGACGCGCGCAGGATGCGCGGCACGAGGCCCTTCATCTTTTCGAACCTGAAAGAGAACAAGGGCGTGGCCGACGTTGCCGCCTTCATCGTGCGCCAGGGCGGCCTGCCGGCGCGTTGAAATGGACGAATAGAGGAAAGAGGATGAAGTCGATGACCCGGACGATCTGCCTGACGGTCCTGTTGCTCGCCCTTGCCGGCCCCGCGTCGGCCCATCCTGGCCATGAGGCTTCCGGCTTCCTGCATCCCTTCACCGGCATCGATCACCTCTTGGCCATGGTTGGCGTCGGCATGTGGTCGGCCTTTCTGGCGGTGCGGAAGCCGGCCGCGGGGCTGCTCGTGCCCGCCGCTTTCCTCGCCATGATGGCCGCCGGAGCAGCTGCCGGATTTGCAGGCATAAAATTGCCCATCGTGGAGGCAGTCATCCTGGGGTCGGTTTTCGTCATTGGCGGTCTCATCATGGCTGCAGTGCGCCTGCCGTCGGCGGCGGCCATGGCGATCGCCGGCCTGTTCGCGGTCTTCCACGGCTATGCCCACGCCTTGGAAGCGCCGGCTAGTGACGAGGGGACCTACATTTTGGGGTTCCTGGCCGCGACCACCCTGCTGCAAGCGGCCGGGCTCGGGCTCGGCTGGATCGCCCTCCGCGCCGTCGGCGACATGGGATTGCGGGTGCTGGGCGGCGTTGTCATGGCCGGCGGAGTCCTCGTCCTGGCCACGAACTGAAAGTTTTCCCGGACCAAGCGGCGAGTTTGGCACGACATTCGCTTTCCATGTTCCGCGCGGGGGGTTCCGTCGCGGTAACAAGGAGAGCGGGATGAAATTCGGATCGATGATGCGGACGGGTCTGGTCGCCGCCGGCCTTCTGGCCGGCGCTGCGGGCAGTGCGTTCGCCCAGGGGGCACCGATCAAGGTCGGTATTCTGCATTCGCTGTCGGGCACGATGGCGATCAGCGAGACGACGCTTAAGGACGTCATGCTGATGCTGATCGAAGAGCAGAACAAGAAGGGCGGCGTTCTTGGCCGCAAGCTTGAGGCCGTCGTTGTCGACCCGGCGTCGAACTGGCCGCTGTTCGCCGAGAAGGCGCGCGAGCTGCTGCAGAAGGACAAGGTGGCCGCAGTGTTCGGTTGCTGGACCTCGGTCAGCCGCAAGTCGGTTCTGCCGGTGTTCGAGGAGCTGAACGGCATCCTCTTCTACCCGGTGCAGTACGAAGGCGAAGAGAGCTCGCGCAACGTGTTCTACACGGGTGCCGCTCCGAACCAGCAGGCGATCCCGGCCGTGGATTACCTGATGGCCAACGAGAAGGTGCAGCGTTGGGTTCTGGCCGGCACGGATTACGTCTATCCGCGCACGACCAACAAGATCCTCGAGGCCTATCTCAAGCTGAAGGGCGTCAAGCAGGAAGACATCCTGATCAACTACACGCCGTTCGGTCACTCCGACTGGCAGTCGATCGTCGCCGACATCAAGAAGTTCGGCTCGGCCGGCAAGAAGACCGCCGTCGTGTCGACCATCAACGGCGACGCCAACGTTCCGTTCTACAAGGAACTCGGCAATCAGGGCATCAAGGCCAAGGACATCCCGGTCGTAGCGTTCTCGGTGGGTGAAGAAGAGCTCGCCGGCATCGACACCAAGCCTCTTCTCGGCCATCTCGCCGCCTGGAACTACTTCCAGTCGGTGAAGAACCCGGCCAACGAGGCCTTCATCAAGACCTGGCAGACCTTCACCAAGAACCCGAAGCGGGTGACGAACGATCCCATGGAAGCCCACGTGATCGGCTTCAACATGTGGATCGAGGCGGTGAAGAAGGCCGGCACGACCGACTCCGACGCCGTCATCGACGCCATGATCGGCATCGCTGTGCCGAACCTGACGGGTGGCCTGTCGGCGATGATGCCGAACCATCACATCACCAAGCCGGTGCTGATCGGCGAGATCCAGGGCAATGGTCAGTTCGACGTCGTGTCGTCGACCCCGCTGGTTCTCGGCGACGAATGGTCGGACTATCTGCCCGACTCGAAGGACCTGATCTCGGATTGGCGCAAGCCGATGAGCTGCGGCAACTTCAACGTTGTCACCGGCAAGTGCGGCGGCAAGGGCAAGTAGGCCCGGTCGTCACCAACTCACAGGGGCGGGGCGACTTTCGAGTCGCCCCGTTCTCATCTCCGGGTTAGTTCTAAATTATGGCTCTTCCGGGAATCGAGTGGGTGATTTTGGGGGATCATAGGGCGGGCAGCATGCAGGTGAGGACCTTGAGACGGAGATATTCTTCGTTACGCAATCCGTAGGCTCGTCGCTGCAGGACGCGGATCTTGTTGTTGAGTCCCTCGACGAAGCCGAGCGAGACCTTGTTTTCGGGTTTGCAATAAGCGGCGATGCCGTCCCAGTGGCGATCGATCATCCTTGCGAAGCGCTCGTAGGCTTCGAGGCGTTGCCATTTGAGGCTGGCGCGCCAGTTGTCGAAGAAGCGTCGGGCCCAGCCTTCGCGTCCGTAGCTCCAAAGCTGGCCGAAGGACTCCTTGAGGACGTAGGCCGTGTTGAGGCGCTTGTTGGCGGCAAGCAGGAGCCTGAGCGAGCGCTTGCCGTCGAGGGTGAGGTTTTCGTGGTTCGACAGCAGATTGTACTTCTGGCCCTTGATGAAGCGCCGAGCCTTGCCGTCGAGGCGGGCGTATTCGCTCTTGCGCACCTTGTCGAGCGCTTCGCCGAGATGGCGCATGATGTGGAACTTGTCGAACAGGATGGCGGCTTGCGGCGCCTTGTCCCGCGCCACGTTACGGAAAGGCTTCCACATGTCCATGACGGCGAGCTTGATTTTGCTGCTCTTTTTGTCCCCCAGCCAGGCATAGAACTGCGCCATGCTGGCCTCCGAACGATCCTCGCCACCAAACCAGATCGGCCGCTTGCGCAGCAGATCGCTGACCACGATGCGATAGCTGTGGCCCTTGCGGATCGAGATCTCGTCGACCCCGATGGCGCGCGGCCCCGGTGTCCCGGCGCGCGCCAACTGCACCTGCATGTACTGCTTCTCCAGCGTCTTGACGGTGTCCCAGTCGAGCCTCAGTTCCTTGGCCACGTCGCTGATCGAGGCCTGCCGGCAGCGCCGCCCGACATGGTATCCAAACCGCTTGGTGTAGCGCGGGTTGTCGGCCAGGAAGTCCAGCCGCTCGCGCTTCACCGACCCGCACGTGCGGCACTCGATGCGCCGCACTTCCAACTCGAGCACGATCCGAAAAGCACCGCACGGCAGATCGCGTACCTCCCGTACCCGTTGGTCGTACCATCCCTTCTGAGACCGCCCACAACAGCCGCACACGGTTTTTTTGAGCGCCGATTCAGACTGACGATCCGGACATCCGGATCGCCGAACCTACCGCGCACCGTTGCTTCCGGTCGAAAACTCGCAAACCGATACGCATCCGACAGACGACGCTGCCGCTTCACTGTTTTGCCCAACCCTCACTGTGCCAAATTACTGCGAGCCTCAAAGCGCAGAAAGACCTCTATCCACAAGCTTTTCGCGCGCTATGATCTCCCCAATCACCCACTCGATTCCCGGAAGACCC
>CAMAYC010000053.1 GCA_945862125.1 Reyranella massiliensis 521 | reverse complement strand
CAGGTCGAGCTGAAGCTCCTGAAGCGCGTGCCCGAAGAATACCGGCTGCACGCGCACCACTGGCTGATCCTGCACGGCCGCTACACCTGCAAGGCGCGCACGCCGATGTGCCCGAGCTGCGTCGTGGCCGATCTCTGTACGTTCAAAGGCAAGACGGTGGTGGCTTAGCGCTGGGGGCGTGCCCCCAGCGATGATCTACGCCGCGGCGTCGAGAATCTTGTCGCTCTCGTTGTCGACGATCACCGCCGTCTCGAAATAGCGAACGTCCGGCGGAGCGCCGTAGCGCTCGGCGATGTAAGCCTGCCACTGCGGCGTGTAGACCGCCTCGGCATCGGCCCGGGTCTTCCAGAGATAGACGCCGCCGCCGATCCGCTTCTCGGCATCGAAGAGATAGTACTTCCGCACCAGCCCTTTCATGCCGCGATACTTGGGCGCCGAGCCTTTGAAGAGTTCGGCGGCCTTTGCGGCGTCGATACCCGGTGGCAGTTCAAAATTCACGATGGCGGTGATCATGCGTCGCCTCCCTCAGACCTGGGCGCGTTCCTCGCGGACGTTCCACAGAAGCACGAAGCCTAGCACCAGGAAAATCGCCACGCACGCCATGCCGAGCCGCGTCGAACCCGTTGCCGCCGTCACGATGCCGATGGCGAGCGGCGCCATCCAGGCGGTGGCGCGGCCGGAGAGCGCGAACAGGCCGAAGAATTCGCCGGTCATTTCGGGCGGCGCCAACCGGCCGACCAGCGTGCGGCTGGCGGCCTGCATCGGGCCCATGCAGAAGCCCAGGATCAAGGCGAAGCCCATCAGGGTCTTTTCCTGGGCCGAACCGAACAGGCCGCGCGTCGGGCTGATGGGATCGACCGGGATGACGTAGAGCACATGCGTGGCGGTGACGCCCACGATGCCGAGCGTCGCCACGATCACGCCGGCGATCGCGAGCTGCACTGTCCGCTTGCTGCCGATCCAGTCGTCGAGCCGGCCGCCCAGGAAGGCGCCGGGGATGGCGAACACGGTGAGGATGATGCCGAAGATGCCCAGGGTCACCGTGCTCCAGCCGAAGGTGGCCGCCGCATAGACGCCGCCGAAGGCAATGATGGCGGCGAGGCCGTCGTTGTAGAGCATGAAGGCGATCAGGTAGCGGAACGCATTGCCGAAACGCGGGATACGCTTCAGCGTCGACCAGAGCGAGCGGCCGCCTTCGCGCGCGGCGACGAGCAGCGGCTGGCGCCGCGCGCCGGCCGAATCGGGCGTGAACAGGAACATCGGCAGCACGAAGACGGCGAGCCACAGCGCCGAGGCCGGGCCGACAAGGCGTTCGAGCTCGTGGCTCTTGGCGTCGAGGCCGAACAGCGGCGTGTCGTTGTTGGCGGCCAGGCCGAACATCGCCGGCATGCTGACGGCCAGCACCACGAACAGCGAGACCAGGCCGCCGCAGTAGCCCATGCCCCAGCCGAAGCCGCTCAGGCGCCCCATGCGTTCGGCGCTGACGATGCCGGGAAGCTGCGCGTTGTTGAACACGATCGACATCTCGGCGCCGACCGTGGCCAGGATCACCGCCCAGCTGATCGGCAGGATCAGGTCGGGCCGGTTGGGATAGGCGAACCAGAGGCCGGCGCAGCCCACGGCGAGCAGGAGCTGGAAGGCGAAGATGTAGGGTTTGCGCCGCCCACCAGCGTCCGCCATCGCACCCAGGAAAGGACTCATCAGCGCGATCAGGATGCCCGAGGCGGATTGGGTAAAGGCCCAGGCCGACTGGCCTTTCACGGGATCGCCCACCAGCACATTGGCGAAGTAGGGCGCGAAGATGAACGTCGTGATGATGGTGAAGAAGGGCTGGTTGGCCCAGTCGAACAGGGCCCAGCTGAACTGGCCGAGCTTGGACGCTTCCTTGGGAGTGCCGGTCATGCGCCGTCACTATGCCCGAGAACGCGCTTCGACAATTGCCAGATCGCGTCGCGATTTGTGGGCGAAAAGACCTTCGCCATGGCGTCCTGCCAGGGCAGCCAGAGTTGCGCCACATGCTCGACCGGGTCGAGGGTCGCGACGGTGAGTTCGGGCACCTGGAAGGAGAAGACATGCTCGACATTGTGGGTGACGCCGGGGGCGTAGCGCCCCCGCCACTGCGCCCAGATTTCGTAGCGGTTGGTCAGCCGCCAGTCGGTCAGAGTCCCAACCGACAGGCCGGTTTCCTCCAGGAGTTCGCGCCGCGCCGTGGTCTCGAAGTCCGGATCGTCGGGTTCGCGCGAGCCGGTCACGGACTGCCAGAAGCCCGTTCCCGCGCGCTCTAGCAGCAGGATATCGAGCCGTGGGGTATGGACCACGACCAGCACCGATTCAGGAAGCTTGAAGGCCATCGGGACCAGCATATAAGGTCCCGCGGCAGAATTCCGAGGGGACAATGAGCAAGCAGCTACAGGCCACCATCGATGCGGCGTGGGAAAAGCGCGACGGCATCAGCAGCGCCACCAAGGGCGAGGTCCGCGAAGCGGTCGAGACGGCGATCGCCGGCCTCGATGACGGCTCCTTCCGCACCGCCGAGAAGGTCGGCGACGAGTGGGTGGTGAACCAGTGGTTGAAGAAGGCCGTGCTGCTCTCCTTCCGCCTCTACGATTCGGTGCCGATGGACGGCGGCGCGTCGTTCCCGGGCCTCGGCGCCGCGCCGTGGTTCGACAAGGTCCCGCTCAAGACCACGGGCTGGGACGCCGCCCGCTTCGCCAAGGCCGGCTTCCGCGCCGTGCCGGGCTCGATCGTGCGCCGTGGCTCCTACATCGCGCCGTCGGTCGTGCTGATGCCGTCGTTCGTGAACCTGGGCGCCTATGTCGACAGCTCGACCATGGTCGACACCTGGGCGACCGTCGGCTCCTGCGCCCAGATCGGCAAGAATTGCCACCTCTCGGGCGGCGTCGGAATCGGCGGCGTCCTGGAGCCGCTGCAGGCCAACCCGGTGATCATCGAGGACAATTGCTTCATCGGCGCGCGCTCGGAGGTCGTCGAGGGCGTGATCGTGGGCACCGGCGCAGTGCTCTCCATGGGCGTGTTCATCTCGGCCACGACCAAGGTGGTGGATCGCGCCACCGGCCAGATCCACGTCGGCAAGGTGCCGCCCTACTCCGTGGTTGTGCCTGGCAATATCGGCGGCGGTCCCGACCGGCCCTCGACCTACTGTGCCGTGATCGTGAAGACCGTCGACGAGCGCACGCGGTCGAAGACCTCGATCAACGAGCTGCTGCGCGACTGACAATGTCGAATCGCCTGCTCTGGCGCGGCGACACGCTGCCGGCAACCGCCGGACGCATCGCCGTCCCGAGCGAGGTGGTGCAGGAACTCGACGCGGTCGTGGCCGCGCTCGACCGCGATCCGCTGCCGCTGCTGGTCCTGCGCCCCGAGGATTTCTCCCTAGAGGTCTCGCGCGACTTCATGCGCGGGGTGAAACGCACGATCGACGAGGGCCCGGGCTTTGCCATCGTCGATCGCCTGCCCGTCGATCGCTGGTCGCCGGACGGTGCGAAAGCCGTGTGGTGGTTGCTGGCATCGCTCGTCGCCCGGCCGGTCGCCCAGAAGTGGGATGGCACCTCGATCTATGACGTCACCGATCTCGGCAAACCGCCCGGCAACGGCGTGCGGCCCGACGTCACCAACTACGAGCAGAACTTCCATACCGACAACAGCTACAACAACGTGCCGCCGCACTATGTCGGCCTGTTCTGCATCCGCACGGCAATGGAAGGCGGCGTGAGCGGCATCGTGAGCTTCGCGGCCGCGCACGAGGAGATGCGCAAGCGTCATCCCGATCTGCTGCCGCGCCTTTTCCAGCCGTTCTACTTCGACCGCCAGCGCGAGCACGCGCCGGACGACGTCATGACCACGCACCATCCGCTGTTCGAACGCCAGAAAGATGATGGTGGGGGCGAACGGTTGACCTCGCGCCTGTCGTATTTCCAGGTGAAGAACGGTTATAAGCTCGCCGGCGTCGATCTCGATCCCGAGGGCAAGGCGGCGATCGAGGCCTTCGAGGCGATCCTGAACGAACCGGGACTGGCCGCCCGCTTCCATTTCGAGCCGGGGCAGATCCAGCTCATCGACAACCGCGCGCTCGGCCACAAACGCACGGCGTTCAAGGACTGGCCGGAACCGCACCGCAAGCGCCTGCTGATCCGGCTGTGGCTGCGTGACTCCGGCGGCCGCGCCTACAACGGTTGAGTTCGGCGGCTACTCAGGCCAAGTGCCGCTTCCACTCCGGCTGCTTCTTCAGGTGCGCACCTTCCTTGGCCAGGATCTTGGCGGTGCGCTCGGGCGCGAAGCCCAGTTCGACGAAGGCCGGCCCGACATTGGCGACCTCGCGGTAGTCGGCGATCTTGCCGTCGCGCAAGGTCATCATCGAGCAGCCTTCGAAACCGACGCGCTTGCCTTCGGCCTCGGGCAGTTTCGAGACATAGCTGAAGGTGTAGTAGGCATAGAGCATCTTCCCGTCGCTCACCGGCCGGTGCATCTCCCAGCGGAACTCGTGCGCCGTGCGATAGAACCAGTCGTCGATCATCTCGGCGATTTTTTCCCGGCCCTTGAAGTCGCCGTAGAAGACGTCGTGATAGACGCCGTCCTCGGTGAAGAGGCTGGCGAAGCCCTTGCCGTCGCGGCCTTCGACGGCGGTACAGAAGGCCTTCAGCAGCGCTGAGGTTTCCATCGTTAGTCCTCCCGGAATTGCCGCAATCATGACTAAACTGGCGCTCGCGGCAAGAGAGCGGCAAGGGAGGGGCCTGGACATGAGTTTCTGGATCATTGTCGGCATTCTGGTGGCCATCGGCCTGTGGCTGATCGCCGTCTACAACGGCCTGGTCGGCAGCCGGAACCAGTCGCAGACGGCGTGGAGTCAGATCGACGTGCAGCTGAAGCGCCGCCACGATCTCATTCCCAACCTGGTGCAGGTGGTGAAGGACGCCATGGGCTACGAGCAGGAGACGCTCACCAGGATCGTCCAGGCGCGCAATGCCGCCGCCGCCGCGAGCGGCCCGGCGCAGGCGGGTCCCGCCGAAGCGGCGCTGACCCAGGCCACGCGCGGTCTTTTTGCGCTGATGGAGAACTATCCGCAGCTGAAGGCCAACGACAACGTCAAGCAGCTGCAGGAAGAGCTCACGACGACCGAGAACAAGATTGCCTTCGCACGCCAGTTCTATAACGACTCGGTGAACAGCTATAACACCCGTCGCCAGAGCTTCCCGGCCGTGCTGGCGGCGGCGTCGCTCGGCTTCGGACCGATCGACCTATTCAACATGCCGGAGGCCGAGCGCGAAGTTCCCAAGGTCGCGCTGCGTTAAGAGCGCCTAGGCTGAGGGGCATGAGCGCCACCACCGACTTCGTTGCCGCGCAGAAGGAGAACCGCCGCAACACGATGGTACTGCTGGCCGGCCTGACGGCACTCGCGGCGCTCGTGGGCTACCTGATCGGCGCGCTGCTCGAGGGCGAGGCCTCCAGCACGGTGCCCGTCGTAAGTTCGGCCGGCATTGCCGCGGCGGCATTGATGGGCGCGGTCAGCATCGGCTGGAGCGCCATATCGCTCGCGGTCGGCGACAAGATGGTGCTGGCCATGGCTGGCGCCAGGGAGATCGACAAGGCCGATGCGCCACAGCTCTACAACGTGGTCGAGGAGATCTCGATCGCGGCGGGCGTGCCGATGCCCAAGGTGATGGTTCTGGACACCGACGCGCTCAACGCCTTTGCGACGGGCAACCGGATCGGCAACGGCACCATCGCCGTCACGCGCGGGCTTCTCGACAAGCTCAGCCGCGATGAGCTGCAGGGCGTCGTTGCGCACGAGATGGCCCATCTCGCCAATCTCGACACCCGTTACATGGTGGTTGTCGGGGTGACCGTGGGCCTGATCGCTCTGGTCTGCGACATGGCGCTGCGAACCCTGAACTGGGGATCGGTGCAGCGCCGCAGCGACAGCAAGGGCAAGTCGGGCGGCGGCATCCTGATCATCTTGCTGCTTGTGGTCGCGATCCTGGCGCCGCTCGCTGCCAAAGCGGTGCAGATGGCGGTGTCGCGGCAGCGCGAGTATCTTGCCGATGCGACGTCGGTGCAGTTCACGCGTAATCCCAACGGGCTGATCTCGGCCCTCGGCAAGCTCGCCGAGGCGGCAGCGCCCTTTCCTGGAGTGAGTCGTGCCACGCAGCACCTCTTCATCGTCAATCCCCTCCATGCGTTCACGTCCAAGACGCCGGCGCTTCTGGCCACGCATCCCGACATCCAGGATCGCATCGCTCGCCTGCGCAATCTGGGCGGCTAGCCTCGGCGTCGCCGCGGCCTTCGACCTGCAGGGCCATCGCGGCGCCCGCGGACTGGCGCCGGAGAACACGCTGGCAGGCTTCAAGATCGCGCTCGAAACTGGGGTCACCACGCTCGAGACCGATCTGGCGATCACCAGGGACGACCAGGTCGTGATCAGTCACGACCCGCAGCTCAATCCCGATCTGACCCGTGGTCCCGATGGCCAGTGGCTAGCGACGCCCGGTCCGGTCATCCGCACGCTCACGCTCGATCAGCTCAAGCGCTACGACATCGGCCGCCTCAATCCCGCGAGCAAATACGGGCAGCAATGGCCCGAACAGAAGCCGGTCGACGGTCAGCGCTTCCCGATGCTCACCGAGTTTTTCGCTCTCGCCGGTTCGAAGGTCCGCTTCAACATCGAGATCAAGACCGACCCCAACAAGCCCGACCTCACGGTCGATCCCACGCGGTTCGCGATCCTCGCCGCCGACGCCATCCGCAAGGGCGGGGCCGCCGACCGCAGCACGATCCAGTCGTTCGACTGGCGCGGACTTCTGGCCGTGAAGAAGCACGCCCCCGAGATCGCCACCGGCTGCCTCACCATCGAAAGCAGCAACTTCGACACGGTGCAGCGCGCAGGCGGCCGGCCGTCCCCCTGGCTGGGCGGCCTCGACCTCGCGGCGCATGGCGGGTCGGTGCCGCGGCTGGCCAAGGCCGCCGGCTGCGCCACCTGGTCACCCTTCTGGCGCAATGTCACCGCAGACGCCGTGAAGGAAGCCCGGGCGCTCGGCCTCAAGGTCGTGCCCTGGACGGTGAATGCCCCTGCCGAGATGGCGCGCCTGATCGAAACAGGGGTCGACGGCCTGATCACGGACTATCCCGACCGCGCCTTGCCGATTCTTGCTGCCAAGGGGCTCAAGCCCCGCTAGGCGATTGACTCCGGAGCCATCGTGTTCTGTATACAGAACCCATGCGCCCGTTTGCCCCCGAACCCGACCTGTCCGAACGCATCCACGACGCCGTCCTCGACGCGATCTGTTCCGGCGAACTGAGATCGGGCGCCCGCATCACCCAGGAGGAGCTCGCCCAGCAGTTCGGCGTATCCCGCCAGCCGGTGCTGCAGGCGATGATGCTGCTCCGCCGCGAGGGATTCCTGATCGACGCCGGACGCAAGGGCGTGTGCGTGGCCCCGCTCGACGTCGAGAAGGCCAACAATCTCTATTACGTGCGCGCGGCCCTCGATGGGGCGGCGGCGCGCCTGGCGGCCTCACGCTACACGCCGGAACTCGCGCATCGCGGCCGCCTGCTGATCGATGTCGGCCGCCGCGCCGTGGCGAGCGGCAATATCCCGTTCGTGATCGAAGCCGATATCGACTTCCACCTGTTCGTCTGCGAGGCCTCGGGCAATCCGCTGATCGCCGAGACAGCGCAACCGCACTGGCAGCACATGCGCCGCGTCATGGCGGCGGTGCTGAGCGAGGACGACCTGCGGATCAGCGTGTGGGATGAGCACGAAGCGATCCTGTGCGCCTTCGAGGCCGGCAACGTCGCAGAAGGCGAGGCGCTCTGCCGCAAGCACACCGAACAGATGGCCGGCATACTCACCGGGCGCCTGAAGGCCGTGATTTCGCGCGCGGCGTAAGGCCGCCCCTACAAGAGCCAGGCAAAGGAGGAACCGCTATGAAGCTCACCCCGGAGCAACTGAAGCAGTTCGACGACGACGGCTATCTCTTCTTCCCGAATTACTTCTCCCCGGAAGAAACGGCGATTCTGAAGTCGGAGATCCCCGGCGTCTTCGCCCAGCGCCGCGAGGAGAACGTGCGCGAGAAGACCGGCGACGTGGTCCGCACCGCTTTCGCCGTGCACACCTATAATCCGGTGTTCGAAGCGCTGGTGCACAGCCCGCGCTTCGTCGAACCGGCCGAGCAGTTGCTCAGGGACAAGACCTATATCCACCAGTTCAAGATCAACGGAAAGGCCGCCTTCGACGGAGACGTCTGGCAGTGGCACCAGGATTACGGCACCTGGAAAGCCGATGACGGCATGCCCGAGGCGCGCGCGATGAACCTCGCGGTCTTCGTCGACGAGGTGAACGAGTTCAACGGGCCTCTGTATTTCATTCCGAAGAGCCACAAGAAGGGCGCGATCGAGGCCAAACACGACCTCACCACGACGTCGTATCCGCTGTGGGTGATCGACAACGACGTCATCGCCAAGCTGGTGAAGCAGGGCGGCATCGTGGCGCCCAAGGGCGGTCCGGGGTCGGCGATCTTCTTCCACGGCACGCTGGTCCACGGCAGCCCGCCCAACATGTCGCCGTGGGACCGCCAGATCATCTACGTCACCTACAATTCGGTGCAGAATGCCATCACCCGCTACAAGCGGCCGGCCTACATCGCCCATCGCGATTTCACGCCGATCGACTCCTGGGAAGACGATTGCGTGACGCGCGCCGCCCGCCAGAAGGTCGCGGCGGAATAACAAGTCAGTTCCGGAGGAAACAATGAGTCTCCATCGCATGCTCATGGCCCGCGCGGCCGAGGCCAAGCCGCTGCGCATCGGCGTGATCGGCGCCGGCAAGTTCGGCTCGATGTACCTGTCACAGATCCCAACGACGCCGGGCATCCATCTGCTGGGCATCGCCGACCTCTCGCCGCCGCGCGCGCGCGAGAACCTGGCGCGGCTGGGCTGGAAGCCCGAAGTGGCGGGGGCAACCTCCTTCGCCGACGCGCGCAAGCACGGCAGCACCTACCTCACAGAGGACTGGCGCGCCCTGGTCAGCCATCCCGAGATCGACATCATCGTCGAATCGACTGGCGATCCGATTGCCGCCGTCGAGCATGCCCTGGAAGCCTTCAAGCACGGCAAGAGCGTGGTGATGGTCACGGTCGAGGCCGACGCGTTCTGCGGCCCGTTGCTCGCCCGCCGCGCCGCCCAGGCCGGCGTGATCTACAGCCTCGCCTATGGCGACCAGCCGGCGCTCATTTGCGAGCTGGTCGACTGGGCGCGGACCTCGGGCTTCGAGGTGACCGCGGCCGGCCGCGGCCACAAGTGGCTGCCGCACTTCGCGCAATCGACGCCCGAGACGGTGTGGAAATACTGGGGCCTGAACGAAGAGCAGGCCAAGCGCGGCGGGCTGAACCCCAAGATGTTCAACTCCTTCCTCGACGGCTCCAAGCCCGCCATCGAGAGCACCGCCGTGTCGAACGCCACCGGCCTCACGCCGGCGCCGGACGGCCTCGCCTTTCCGCCCTGCTCGGTCGAGGATCTGCCGTTCGTGATGCGACCGATTTCCGAGGGCGGCCAGCTCCACCACAAGGGCCAGGTCGAAGTGGCTTCGTCGCTGGAGAAGGACGGCCGCGCCATTCCCTACGAGATCCGCAAGGGTGTGTGGGTCGTGTTCGAGGCGGCCACCGAGTACCAGAAGAACTGCTTCGAAGAGTACATGCTCTGCACCGACCCCTCGGGCCGCTACTCGGTCATGTACAAGCGCTGGCACCTGATCGGCCTCGAGGTCGGCATGTCGGTCGCCTCGATCGGCCTGCGCAAGGAGCCGACCGGCTGCCCGATCGGCTTCCATGCCGACGTGATCGCCACCGCCAAGCGCGACCTCAAGCCGGGCGAGATGCTGGACGGCGAAGGCGGCTACACCGTCTACGGCAAGCTGTTCCCCGCGGAGAAGTCGACGACGCTCGGCAGCCTGCCCTTGGGCCTCGCCCACAACGTAAAGCTCCTGAAGCCGATCAAGGCCGGCCAGTCGCTCACCTATGCCGACGTGGCGATGGACGAGACGCTGACAGCCGTGAAAATCCGCCGCGAGATGGAGCAGACCTTCGCGCCGGCGGCTTCCAAGATCGCCGCGCAATAAGGACGATCAGACGCTGGCCATCACGGCTCCAACCGGCGCGTGGTGCGCCCCGGTCACGCCATAGCCCTTATGGCCTCGCCCGGCGACTTCACGGCAGGCAGGATCGTCTAAAGCTTGGCAGGTTGGTGACTGGGGTGCCGAGCAAGGCCATCAACGTGACCTTCTGTTCCTGCATGTCCTCGGGCTGAGCTGGACCGGGAGCCACAAACTCCGGGCCGCTGGCTAAAGGGCGTGCTCCGGATCCTGTGCCGTGTCGATCGCCTTGCCGGACACCTTGCCTTCGGCTTCGTCGCGTTCCTTCTCCTTCCGCGCCTTGAGCAGCTTGCGGAGGATCATGTTGCGCTTCAGCGAAGAGATGTGGTCGATGAACAGGATACCGTCGAGGTGATCCATTTCGTGCTGGACGCAGGTCGCGAGCAGCCCCTCGCAGGCCAGTTCCTGCGTTTTGCCGTCACGGTCGAGATAGCGCACCTTGACCTTCGCTGGCCGCGCAACATCCGAATAGTGATCGGGCACCGACAGGCAGCCTTCCTCGTAGATCACGTCTTCGTCGGAGGCCTCGACGATCTCCGGATTTGCCATGAATAGCGGCCCGGTCTTCGTCTCCTCGCGGTCGATGTCGAGCACGACGACCCGCTTCAGGCTGCCGACCTGCGGGGCGGCCAAGCCGATGCCGGGCGCCGCGTACATCGTCTCCAGCATGTCGTCCATGAGGCGGCGCACGTCCGCGTCCACCGTCGCGACGGGCAGGGATTTCTTCTTCAGGCGCGGATCAGGGGCCGTCAGGATGGGGAGGAGAGCCATAATTGCCTAAATATGCAGCGAAATCAGGCGTTTCAAGCCCAAATCGGCTGGTTCAGTTGCGTGTCACCATCGTCCCCACACCGGACTCGGTGAAGACCTCCAGCAGGAGCGCGTGCGGCACACGGCCATCCATGATGACGGCGGCTTCGACGCCGCTGTTCACCGCATCGATACAGTTCTCGACCTTCGGGATCATGCCGCCCGAGATCGTGCCGTCGGCGATCAGGGCGCGCGCTTGTTCCACCGTCATGTCGTTGATGAGCTTGCCGTTCTTGTCGAGGACGCCCGGGACGTCGGTCAGGAACAGCAGGCGCTTGGCCCGCATGGCACCGGCGATGGCGCCCGCCGATGTGTCGGCGTTGATGTTGTAGGTGAGTTCGTCGTCGACGCCGAAGCCGATCGGCGCCACCACCGGAATGACGTCGGCCCGGCGGAGCTGCTCCAGCACCATGACGTTGATCTTGGCGGGCTCGCCCACCTGCTTGAGATCGACTTTCAGGAGCTCGCCGGTCTTGGGATCGCGCATCTCCACGACCTTGCGCGCCAGGATCAGGTTGCCGTCCTTGCCGCAGATGCCGACGGCGATGCCGCCGCACTCATTGATGTCGGCCACGATCGCCTTGTTGATCGAGCCGGCCAGGACCATCTCGACGATTTCCATGGTAGGCGCGTCGGTGACGCGCAGGCCGTTCACGAAGGTGCTCTTGATGCCCACCCGCTCCAGCATCTTGTTGATCTGCGGCCCGCCGCCATGGACCACGATGGGGTTCATGCCGACCTGCTTCATCAGCACGATGTCGCGGGCAACCAGGTCGCCCAGCTTGGGGTCGGTCATGGCGTGGCCGCCATACTTCACGACGAAGGTGGCGTCGTTGTGCCGGCGCATATAGGGCAGCGCCTTGGAGATGGTCTCCGCCATGCGGATGAGCCGCCTCTGTTCCTTGTCGGTCTGAACCGGCTCGGCCATTTGTCGTGCCCCGATCATGAAAAGCCCTCTCCACGCCGGGAGAGGGCCAAGGTCAGCAAGCCATTATATCAGTCGCGTGCCGGATAGAAGAGCATCGTTCGACGCGTCAGGATGTCCTTATGATCGACACAGAGACTCTCGCCACCCGCGGATTTGCCGTAATTCCCGGCCTGATCGGCCCAGACGAATGCCGGTCCCTGGCCGCGAGGTGGCCCGACAAGGCCAACTTCCGGAGCCATGTGATCATGCAGCGGCATGGCTACGGACGGGGCGAATACCAGTATTTCACCTATCCGCTGCCCGATCCCGTGGAGCAGCTCCGCCAGGCGCTGTACCCGCCGCTGGCCGAAGTCGCCAACCGCTGGAACGAACAGCTCGGCAGGGAAAAGCGCTTTCCGTTGACCCTCGAGGCCTGGCTCGCCGAATGCCATGCCGGCGGCCAGAAGCGGCCGACGCCGCTGCTGCTGCGTTACGGACCGGGTGACTACAACTGCCTGCACCGCGATCTCTACGGCGACCTCGTCTTTCCACTCCAGACAGTCATCCTCTTGAGCGATCCTGGCAGGGATTTTGCCGGCGGCGAGTTCATGCTGGTCGAGCAGCGGCCGCGCATGCAGTCGCGTGGCGAGGTCGTCCCGCTCCGGCAGGGCGACGCCGTGGTTTTCGCCGTCAATGAGCGGCCGGTGCAGGGGACACGCGGCTTTCACCGCACCGCCATGCGTCACGGCGTATCGAGCCTGCGCCCGGGTGAGCTGAGGGCCGAACGCTTCACGCTCGGCATCATCTTCCACGACGCTGCTTAGCCGAGCGCGACGCCGAAAATCTCGGCCCTGAGTTCGGGAATGCCGAAGCCGGTCTCGCTGCTGGTCGGCAGGACTTGAGGATGGGCAGCGCCATGCTTGCGCGCGGCCGCTTCGGCCGACTTGATCGCGCGCGGGATCTCGGCTTGGCGGAGCTGGTCGGTCTTGGTCAGGATGAGCTGGTAAGACACGGCGGCACGATCGAGATTCTTCATGGTCTCGTGGTCGCTGTCCTTTACGCCGTGGCGCGAGTCGATCAGCAGGCAGACGCGCTTCAGCGTCGGACGGCCACGCAGATAGGCCGAGGCCAGGTCCTGCCACGTCTCCTTCATCGACTTGGAAACCTGGGCGAAGCCGTAGCCGGGCAAGTCGACCAGGTAGAGGCGGCCGGCGAGATCGAAGAAATTGATCTGCCGTGTGTGGCCAGGCCGGGCCGACACGCGGGCCAGCGTGCGGCGGCCGGTCAGCGCATTGACCAGGCTCGACTTGCCGACATTGGACCGGCCGGCAAAAGCCACTTCCGGCGACGCAATCGGCGGCAGCGATTCGACCGAGGCAGCGCCGGAAATGAAATCGCAGGGACCGGCGAAGAGCTTACGCGCCGCCTCGATCTCCTCAGGCGTGCGCCCTTCCGGCGCCCCTGCCCCTGGAATGTTGGCCGCCATCAGCCCTTCTTGCCTGAGCCCTTGCCGCCCTTCTTGCCCGCGTTGCCGCTCGGAGCGGTGGGCGCCGGCGCCGCCGCCGGAAGCGCCGGCGGCTTGGCCTTGCCGCCACCGATCGGCGTGCCGTGGCGACGCATGATCATGTACTGCTGCGCGATCGAGAGCGTGTTGCTCCAGGCCCAGTAGATCACCAGGCCGGCGGAGAACGGCGCCAGCATGAAGGTGAACAGGATCGGCAGGAACTGGAAGACGCGGGCCTGCACCGGATCGGTCGGTTGCGGATTGAGCTTCTGCTGCAGATACATCGTCACGCCCATGATGATGGGCCACAGGCCGATGTTGAAGAAGTGCAGGAACTCCGGGACATGCCACGGCAGGAGACCGAAGCCGGTGAGGATGGTCAGCGGATCGGGCGCGGCAAGGTCCTTGATCCAGCCGTAGAACGGCTGGTGGCGCATTTCGATGGTGGTGTAGAGCACCTTGTAGAGCGCGAAGAACACCGGGATCTGCACGATAATGGGCAGGCAGCCGGCCGCCGGATTGACCTTCTCGCGCCGATAGAGCTGCATCAGCTCCTGGTTCATGCGTTGGCGATCCTCGCCGTAGCGCTCCTTCAGCTTCTCCATCTCCGGCTGCAGCGCCTTCATCTTGCTCATCGCTGCATAGGACTTGTTGGCCAGCGGGAAGAACACGAGCTTGACGATGACCGTCAGCACCAGGATCGACAGGCCGAAGTTGCCGAGATGGACGTACAGCCACTCCAGCAACCAGAACAGCGGCTTGGTGAAGAACCAGAACCAGCCCCAGTCGATGGTGAGGTCGAACTTCTCGATGCCGTACTTCTCGGTATAGGAATCGATGATGCGCACGATCTTGGCGCCGGCGAACAGTCGCGCCTCGGTACCGCCGGTCGCGCCCGGCGCGATGGTCTCGCCTCCGCCGACATAGTCGATCTGGTACTTCGCGTTGTCGCCAGTCCCGGTACCCTTGATCGTCACATCGACCTTGGATTTCTGATCCGGGACGAGCGTCGCCATCCAGTACTTGTCGGTGATGCCGACCCAGCCACCGGTGGTGCTGAATTTCTGCTGCTTGTTGTCCTTGAAGTCGGAGTAGCCGAACTCCTTCAGGCTGCCATTGAAGACGCCGTAGGGCCCTTCATGAAGGATGTAGATGCCCTCGGCCGGCGGCGTGCCGTAACGGACGACGAGGCTCCACGGAAACAGCGTGACCGGCTTGTCGGACTTGTTCTCGACGCTCTGCTTCACGTCGAACATGAAGAACTCGTCGATCGCCACGTCGAGCGCAAACACCAGGCCCTGCCCGTTGTCCCAGGTAAGCCGTACCGGCGCGCCTGGCGCCACCGTTTCCTTGGCCGCAGTCCACATCGTCTCCGGCCCCGGCACCTTGACCGCAGGGTCGGACGACGACCAGCCAAACTCGGCATAGTAGGGATGCTGGCTGCCGACGGGCGAGAGCACCGGCACTGGCGGGCTCTTGGGATCGATAGTCTCGCGATACTTCACGAGCTGCACGTCGTCGATGCGCGCGCCCTTGAGCGAGATCGAGCCCAGCAGTTCGGGCGTGCTGAAAGTGACACGCGGGGTGCGGGCCAGCGCTTCCTTGAGGCTGACGACGGGCTGCGCTGACGTGGCCGCAGCGCCGGGCTGCACGCCGGGCGCAGCCGGCTGGCCGGACGGCGTCGCGGGTGCCCCAGGCGCACCGGGCTGGGTGGCGGCCTGCTGCTGTGTCGTCGTGACCGGTGGCTTGGCCGGCGGAAAGGCTGCCTGCCACCCGACGATGATCAGCACCGAGAGGACGATGGCGACGATGAAATTCTTCTGGTCCATTTGAGGCTGACTCTCGCGACGCTTCTAGCAGCGCTCGGCAGGGTGGCAGGAAAGCGTCGGGCGCTCGGCGGCGAGGCCGCGGGACGGCACGGGGTCGTAGCCACCGGCCCCCCAGGGCCCACAGCGGCACAGACGATGGGCGGCAAGCCAGCTTCCCCGCAGCGCGCCATGACGCGCCACCGCCTCGGCAGCGTAGCTCGAACACGAGGGTTCGTAGCGGCACGCACCGACGAAGAAGTAGGCGAGCGTGAGTTGGTAGAGGCGGATCGCACCGCGCAGCAGCAATGACATCATGCGGCCCGGAAACTGGCGATTTGCCGGGGCCGGCGCAAGCCGTCAGTACGGGTTATGGGGCAGGTCATGGCGTCGCTACGACGTTCCCGGGGGCCAGCGCCTTGAGGCGCTTCAACGCCTCCTGCAGCTCCTCGCGCATGGCGGCGAAGTCGCGGGCAAGGGCAGCCTGGCGGCCGACCAACACGTAATCGAGATCGGTGCGGGCCTCGCCCGGGATGATCATGCCGGCGATTTCCCTGAGGCGGCGGCGGACCCGGTTGCGGGCGACCGCGTTGCCGACCTTGCGGCTGACGGTAAATCCGACCCGAACCGCCGGGAGGGACAGCTCTGCCGGCGCAGGGGCGACCTGCAGGACAAATCCGGGCATGGCACAACGGCGGCCGGCCTGGACGCGCAAAAAGTCACGACGGTTCGGCAAACGCCCGAGGCGCGCCGAAGCCAAGGTTTATTAGGCCGACAGGCGCTTGCGGCCCGACCTGCGGCGGCCGGCGATAACCTTGCGGCCGCCAACCGTAGCCATCCGGGA
This sequence comes from Reyranella massiliensis 521, assembly GCA_945862125.1. Classification (GTDB taxonomy): domain Bacteria; phylum Pseudomonadota; class Alphaproteobacteria; order Reyranellales; family Reyranellaceae; genus Reyranella; species Reyranella massiliensis_A. The sequence goes on along the minus strand of CAMAYC010000053.1, from coordinate 15,159 downwards.
CCGAAAGCCGTGCCGGCGCTTGCGCACCAGCTTACTCGGCTGATAGGTGCGTTTCATCACGCAACTCCTTCAAACACAATGCCCCCGCGCGGAGCGTCGGGGGCGAAATCCGTGGGCGAGGGTAATAAGCGGCCAACCCGCCAGAGTCAACGATCCGAGGGCCTTGCCGCCTGTGCCCAAAGGCCCGGACAATGCCGGCATGCCCCTCATCCTGCACGGCTACCATTATAGCGTCTATGTCCGGATCGCCCGCCTCGTCCTCGCCGAGAAGGACGTGGCCTACGACCGGGTCGAAGTGAACCCTTTCAGCCCGGACATCCCGGCCGCCTACCTCACCCTTCACCCGTTCGGCCGGGTACCAACCCTGGTCCATGACGGGTTCGCGCTTTACGAGACGGGCGCCATCAGCCGCTACATCGACCGCGCCTTTCCCGGACCATCCCTGCAGCCTCGGGACGCCAGGGCGCTCGCCCGGATGGACCAGATCATCGGCGTCGTCGATTCCTACGCCTACTGGCCGCTCGTCCGTCAGGTCTTCTCGCATCGCGTCTTTCGGCCGAGACTCGGCCAGCCGGCCGACGATGCCGAAGTGGCACGCGGTCTCGCCTCAGCGACAAAGGTACTTGCGGCCCTCGAGGAACTCGCAGCCTCCGATACCTTTCTCGCAGGCCCCGCGATCTCGCTCGCCGACCTTCATCTCGGCGCCATGATCGCCTATTTCACCGCCGCCCCCGAGGGCGCGACAATGATCCAAGCGTACCCCCGGCTCGCCGGCTGGTGGAAGCGTCTGCAGGCGCGCCCGTCCATGGCAGCCACGGCGCCGGGTCTGCCGGTCACTCAAGTGTGAGCGAGTTTGCTTTGAGGCGGCGCGGATGAGGCTCAATATCGCTCATGACCTTGCCGCTGCTGCGCCGGCTGCTTCCCGTGGCGATCCTGCTGCTGGGGCTGGTGCTCTTCCTGTCGTTCGGCCTCGAGCGATATTTTTCCTTCGAGATGCTGAGCCGCCACCATGCGGAGCTCACCGCCTGGGTAAGTGCCCATGCCGCGCTGGCCGCATTGCTTTTCGTGCTGGCGTATGCCCTGGTCGTCGCCTTTTCGTTACCGGTCGCCGTCATCATCACGCCGGTGGCCGGCTTCCTGTTCGGCATCTGGCTGGGCGCCACCCTCTCGGTCATCGGTGCCACGCTGGGCTCGGTGGCGGTGTTCGTGGCGGCACGCACGGCCTTCCACGATCTCTTCAATGTGCGCGCCGGCCGGTCGCTGGCGCGTCTCGAAGAGGGCTTTCGCCGCGACAGTTTCAATTATCTCCTGTTCCTGCGGCTGGTGCCGGTTTTCCCCTTCTGGCTGATCAACATCGTGCCGGGCCTGCTCGGCATGAAGGTCGGTCCCTACACGTTGGCAACGCTGATCGGCATCATTCCCGGCGCGGTCGTCTACTCGAGCGTGGGCGCAAGTTTCGGCATGCTGATCGAGCGCGGCGAAAGGCCGGATCTCAGCGTGATCTTCGAATGGCGCATCCTGTTGCCGCTGCTCGGGCTGGCCGCGCTGTCGCTGCTGCCGGTTCTTTACACCCGCTTGCGGGGCGGCAAGGCCGCTTCCTGACATGACGGATACGCTTACCCCTGACGTCTGTATCGTCGGCGGCGGCTCTGCCGGTCTCGTGGTCGCCGCGGGCGCGGCGCAGCTCGGGCTCGACGTTGTCCTGATCGAGCGCGCCGAGATGGGCGGCGATTGCCTCAACTTCGGCTGCGTGCCGTCGAAAGCGCTGATCGCCGCTGCGAAGGCGGCACAGGCGCAGCGCACCGGTACCGCCTTCGGCATCGCGCCAGTCGAACCCCGGGTCGACTTCGCCAAGGTCATGGATCACGTGACCGGCGTAATCGCGGCCATCGCCCCCAACGATTCGATCGAGCGGTTCGAGAAGCTTGGTGTTCGCGTTCTGAAGGAAGAGGCTCGCTTCATTGGCCACACCGAGCTGCAGGCCGGCCCGCATCGCATCGCAAGCAAGCGCATCGTGCTGGCGACGGGCTCGAGGCCGGCCGCGCCGCCCATCTCGGGTCTCACTGAAGTGCCCTATTTCACCAACGAGACCCTGTTCGCCAACCGCACGCTGCCGGCCCATCTGGTCGTGATCGGCGGCGGGCCGATCGGCCTGGAAATGGCCCAGGCGCACCGAAGATTGGGCGCGCGCGTCACCGTGCTTGAGGCTTTTGGCTTCCTCGCCAAGGACGACCCCGAACACTCCGCCGTCGTCGTGGCGCGCCTGCGCGCGGAGGGAGTGAGTCTGCGCGACCATGTGAAGATTGCCCGAGTGGAACGGGCCGCCTCTGGCATCGCCGTCATCCTGGACGGCGGCGAGCGGCTGGAAGGGTCGCATCTGCTGGTGGCGACCGGCCGCGCGCCCAACGTCGAGAGTCTCGACCTCGAGAAGGCCGGCGTGGCGTTCACGAAACGCGGCATCACGGTCGACGGCCGACTGAAAACCTCGAACCGCAATGTCTGGGCGATCGGCGACTGCAACGGCCTCTATGCCTTCACGCACATGGCGGGCTACGAAGCCTCGCTGTTTATCCGCGGCGCGCTGTTCCGGGCGCCGGCGAAGCTCGATCCGGCAATCGTGCCGTGGGCGACCTATACCGATCCCGAGCTGGCCCAGGTCGGCCTCGGGGAAGACGAAGCGCGCAAGAAGCATGGTGCGGCGATCCGGGTGTTGCGTTGGAAACTCGCCGAGAACGACCGCGCCCAGGCGGAACGGGAAACCGACGGCCTGGTGAAGGTCATCACCGATTCGCGCGGACGCGTGTTGGGTGCCGCCATCGTCGGACCGCACGCCGGCGAGCTGATTCAGCCCTGGTGCCTGGCCCTCTCGAAGCGCCTGAAGATCGCGGCCATGGCGAGCTTCGTGCCGCCCTATCCCACCCTCGGCGAGGCAAGCAAACGCGCCGCCGGCACCTATTTCACCGAGACGCTGTTCGGCCCCCGAACTCGTGGACTCGTGCGGTTCCTCGCACGGCTGCCGGTTTGGTGAGCCCACGATGCGTTGTAGACTCCGGTCATGACCGCCGACGTCACCGTTCCCGCTGAAACGGTCCACCCTGCGCGCCGCCGGGCTCCTGCGTTCGGGCTGTCGTGGCGCATTCTTGCGCTCGTCGTGACGGCGGTGATGACCGCCGAGGTCTTGATCTTTCTGCCGTCGATCGCCCGCTTCCGCGAAGTCTATCTCGAGCAGCTGATCGAAAGCGGCACGCTGGCTGCCCTCGCCCTCGACGCCACCCCCGACAACATGGTGACGGAGGAGGTCAAGCGGAGCCTGCTCAACCATGCCCGGGTCGACGCTGTCGTGCTGGTAGAGCCGAACAAGCCCAAGCGCGCCCTGATGAACATCGAGCCGCGCGCCGACATGCCGAACTTCAATCTTATGGACCGCGGCGCCCTGGGGCTGATCTGGGACGCGCTCTCGTCGATGGCGCAGGACGGCTCGCGCTACATCCGGGTCGGCGGCGAATCCATGCGCCTGCCGAAGGCCATGGTCTGGATCGTCGTCGACGAGCTGCCGATGCGAATCGCCATGTACGCCTACTCGACCCGGATCCTGATCCTGTCCGTCATCATCTCGGTGTTCACCGCCGTCTTGCTCTATCTGGCGCTGCGCTGGCTCGTCATCCGTCCGCTGCAAGACCTGTCGTCCGACATGACGGCCTTCCGCCGCGCGCCCGAGGAGTCCGGAACCGAACGGGCACCGACCCAGCGCGGCGACGAGATTGGCGTCGTCGATCGCGAGTTCCAGAACCTGCAACGTGAGCTCCGCGCCTCACTGCGGCAGAAATCCCGCCTGGCCGAAGTCGGCTCCGCCACCAACAAGATCAATCACGACCTGCGCAACATGCTGTCGACGGCACGACTTCTGTCCGACCGGCTGGCGCGCAGCGACGACGAGCGTACGCGGGCTTTGGCGCCGACCATCCTCAACACCATCGACCGCGCCGCGCGGCTGGCAAGCGACGCCATTGAATATGTACGCGACCGGCCGGCGCCGAGATTGACGACCCTCGACCTTGCCGACCTGGTCGACGAAGCCGGGATCGCCCTGCAGGAGCAAGGCGAGGACAGCACCCCCAACATCGTCCGCTCGTGGCTGAACGAGGTCGGCGAAGGCTGCACGGCGCACGCCGACCGCGACCTGCTTTATCGTGTCTTCGTCAACCTCGGCCGCAATGCCTTCGAAGCCGGCGCCACCACCGTCATCGTGCGGTCCCGGGTCAGCGGCGCCTACCTTCTGGTCGACGTCGCCGACAACGGCCCCGGCGTGCCGCAGGCTGTCGCGGCACAGCTCTTCCGGCCTTTCACCACCGGCGGACGGGCCGGCGGGGCGGGGCTGGGCCTTGCGATCGCACGCGACCTGGTGCGCAACCATGGCGGCGATATTGCGCTCGCGGAAACCGGCCCCTCGGGCACCACCTTCCGCTTTACCCTGCCGCTCGGCGGCGCCTGACCGAATCGACCGGAGAAGCGATCAGTGCTCGGCCTTCAGGCGAGCGCTGAAGTCGCGGATGCGCCGCGCATTGACGCCGAGGTCGGACTCGCCGGCGCGACTCTTGGAGCGGATATCGACCCGGCTGCCCGTACCTGCGGCACGAATGCGCACGACGATATCGTCGCGAAAACCGAACCAGCCGCTGGTGTCGACGGCTTCCAGGCGTCCTTCCGTCGGCGCGCGCGCGACGACATCCCAACCCATCGTCATCGCCACCCTGTCGGCGCGCTTGAAGGCTTCCGCCGGGGCGACGGGCAGGACAATGGTCACGATGTCGGGATAGGCCTCGCGCTGGAGTGACGCGGCAGCGGCGCCGGGATAGGCGGGCGGATTGGGCGCGCCCCGCCGCAACGGCAGCAGGGCGACCATGGCCGGCGGGTTGGCGATGTCGGTCGTGATGTCGTTGATCACCGGCAGTTGCTGCGACCACAGAAACCAGCTGACCGGCACCCAGGCGCCAGCGGCGCCGATCACGATGGCGAGAAACGCCGCCACGAACCCTCGCCGCCGCTCGCCGGGCCGCGTCGGAACGATGGTTGCGAGCCCGAGCGCCACGCCGGCAACGGCGACATAGAAGCCATAGCGAAAAACGGCGATTGCCGCCTCGATGTCCAATCCCAGGTAGCGATGCAGTGGACCGGCGGCAGCGACGATCAATGCGGCGACGCAGGCCGAGATGAAAGCCATGCGCGCCAGACGATGACTGATCGGGTTGGTCGGTCGAACGAACATGCCGTCTCCGCTGTAACGGCATCGTAACCGTGAAACGCGCCTCACGCATCCGCTCGACAATTCCGGTTGCATTCTCTATGCGGCGACCATGACGATACCCGACACCGTCCGACGGCGGGCGATGGCCGCCGGACTGGCCGCCATCTGCCTTTGGGGCTCACTCGCCGCGCTTTCCGTCCTGGCGGGACCGATTCCGCCGTTCCAGATGGTTGCCATGACGTTCGCGGTCGGTGCGTCGATCGGCATCGTCCGCGCCCGCTACCGCGGCATCGGCTGGGCAGGACTCGTGCACTGGCCAGCAAAGGTCTGGCTGCTGGGCATCGGCGGATTGTTCGGTTACCACGCGCTCTACTTCGGCGCGCTGCAGCTGGCACCGCCGGCCGAGGCGAACCTCGTCAACTATCTCTGGCCGCTGCTGATCGTGCTGCTGTCGGCGCCGCTCGCAGGCGAGCGCCTGGGCTGGACGCATCTGGCCGGCGCCGGGTTGGGTTTCGCCGGCGTGGCGCTGCTCGCTTTCGGCCGCGGCCTGCAGTTCACCGAAAGCCATGCGCTGGGCTATGCGCTGGCGCTGGGCTGCGCTTTTACCTGGGCCATCTATTCAGTGCTGTCGCGCCGCTTCGGCGAGACACCGACCGACGCCATCGCCGGCTTCTGTGCGGCCTCGGGCCTGCTGTCGCTGGTCTGTCATCTCGCCTTCGAGCGCACGGTGTGGCCGGCCTCGACGACAGCCTGGCTCGCGGTGCTGGCGCTCGGCCTCGGACCGGCCGGCGGTGCGTTCTATTTCTGGGATCACGCCGTCAAACGCGGCGACATCCGCGCCTTGGGCGCGGTCAGTTACGCGACGCCGATTCTGTCGACGGCGATCCTGATCGTCTGCGGCCTTGCCGAACCGACCGGCGCGCTGCTGCTCGCGGCCCTGCTCGTCACCGTCGGCGCCGCGCTCGCCTCGCGCGAGCTCTGGAAGCGCTAGACGCCCGGCCGCCAGCCAGGCGGCGCCAGTTCGAAGCCTGCGAAGTCGAAGCCCGGTGCCACGGTGCAGCCGACCAGCGTCCAGTGGCCGAGCGAGCGCGCCGCCTGCCAGACCCCGCGCGGCACGACGATCTGCGGCGTCTCGCCGATGTCGAAGTCGCTGCCGAGTCGCAGATGCCGAATGGCGCGACCGTCGTCGCTCATCGAGAGTTCGAGCGGGGCGCCGGCGTAGTGATGCCAGACTTCGTCGGCATCGACGCGATGCCAGTGCGAGCGTTCGCCGGCCTTGAGCAGGAAGAAGATCGCGGTGCTGGCGGCGCGGCCCGCGCCAGCGGCGCGGAACGTCTCGCGAAAATGCCCGCCTTCGGGATGCGGCTGCAATCCGAGGCGGGCAATGATCTCGTCGGCCGATGATCCGATGGCCAATGATCCGATGGACGTCACGCCGGCGGCGGGACCGTCGCCTTCATCGACGGCAGCTTGGAGAAGGTCGAGAACCACTTGGCGAGCCGGGCGCGCTTGCCGCGCCAGTCGTGGCTGGCGAAGCGGAAGTCGAGATAGCCGAGCGCGCAGGCGATGGTGATGGTGCCGATGTTGGGCTTGCCCTTGAGCGACTTCGACTCGGCCTCGAGCTGGTCGAGCACGCCGTCGATCTTCTTCATCTGGCCCTTGGTCCAGTCCGGCCAGCGCCGGTCCTCGGGGCGCAGGAAGCCCTCGTAGCGCGCCAGCAGCGCGGCATCGAGCAGGCCATCGCCCATCGCCTGCTGGCGCAGCGCCACCCAGCGTTCGCGGCCCTTGCGCGGGAAGAGCTTGCGGCCCTTGTGCTGGCTGTCGAGGTACTCGCAGATCACCGGCGAGTCGAAGAGGTCCATGCCCTTGACCGACAGCGCCGGGATCTTGCCGATGGGATTGTGCTTGTCGACATCGGCATTGGGCGCCACCGGCGTCAGCGCGACATTCACCATGTCCATCTTCTTGTCGAGGCCGGTGAGCAGCGCCACCACCCGCACCTTGCGGGCATAGGGGGACGAGGGCGAGTAATAGAGCTTCATCTTGGCCATGGTCGGTCTCCTGTCTTCCGGCGGCGTCAGGCGCCGGCCATCTGGGGAATGTCGATATCGTTCAGGCGCACCTTGCGCGCGGTGTCGACGAGCTGCTGCCACGTCGTGGCATCGATCGGCACGCCGTTCTTCTCGCGGTCGACGCGACGCGCGCGTTCAGGTTCGCCCGGCGTCAGCACCTCCGGTACCCCCGGCTGCGGCTTGGCCGATTTCACCCACGTGATGAAGTTCTCGACCTCGTCCTCGAACATCTCGGTGCCGCCCATCGATGCCGGATCGATGATGATCGACAGCATGTTGTTGATGATGTCGGTGCTGTCCTTCTTGATGGTGCGCGGCGAATGGGTCTTGCCGCCGGTCAGCGCACCGGCCAGCAGGTCGCAGATCACGGCGAGGCCGCCGCCCTTGTGCAGGCCGAACGGCAGGATCGCACCGTAGGGCGCGTTGTAGAGGACGCCGGGGTCGGTGGTGGCATTGCCGCCGGCATCGATCAGCAGGCCGGGCTCCATCTGGATCTTCTTGTTGTTGGCGACCCGGACCTTGCCCGCCGCCACCTGGCTGGTGGCGAAGTCGAGCACGATCGGCTCCTTGCCCTTGCGCGGCACCGCCGTGCAGTAGGGGTTGGTCGTGAAGCGGGCCTCGGCGCCGCCGAACGGCGCCACCAGCGACTTGTGGCCGTGCACGTTCACCCAATGGGTGCTCACCATGCCGGCGCGCGCGCACTGCTCGCCCCAGTGCCCGATGCGGCCGATGTGATGGGCGTTGGTGAGGCCCACGACGCAGACGCCGTTCTTCCTGGCGCGCTCGATGCCGATGTCCATCGCCTCCTTGGCCACGACCTGGCCGTAGCCGGCGCCGCCGTCGATCACGATGACCGCGCCGTTATCGCGCGAGATCTTCGCATGATGGTTGCGGATGCAGGCGCCTGTCGTGGTGTTCTGGATATAATGCGGCATCATGCCGACGCCGTGACTGTCGTGTCCGAACAGGTTGGCGAGCACGAGATGGTCGGCAACGAGCTTCGCTTCCTGCTCCGAGCTGCCATCGGCCCGGCAGATCGCCATCGTGAACGCGTGCAGCCGGTCGGGTTTGATCCGAACCTCGCCCACCGCACTTTTCCCGTCGGCCATGCCGTTTCTCCCCAAATTTCCCTTTTCGGCGCGCAAGGTTCCGCGTCGGTCCCGTCCTGTCAACGACGAAGCGGTGACAGGCTGCAGACGACCTGAAGGATGCCCTGATTTCGCCGTTGTGACGGGTCAGATGAAGGTTTCGCGGCTCACGAAATCCATGCCCGGCGCCTATCTTCTCCTCTTGTGGCCCGATCCGCGTCCGCCGTGGTACGGAAGACAAAGACCCTACGAAGCCACCAGGATTCGACAACCGAATGCGATCTTCCGCCCGCCTCGCCTGGTCCAGTCTCGCGGGCCTCGTGCTCCTGTTGATGGGCGCTGCCGCGTTCGCCCAGTCGGCCACGCCGCCGCAGCGGCCATTCTCCCAGCTTGTCGACCTGTGGACGCGTCAACTCGACCGGATCGCCACCCGCACAGAGCAGGCAAGCCTCCTGCCGGCCGAGATCGACACGCTGCGCGAACAGACCGCCGATGTGCGCGCCGCCGCCACCGCTGCCGCCGCGTTCGCCCGCAACGACCTTGCCGACACCAAGAAGCTTCTGGCCCCGCTCGAGACCAAGCCGGGGCCCGACGCCTCCCCCGAATCGGATGCCGTGAAGGCCGAACGCCAGCGCCTGACCGAGCAGGCAACGATCAGTGAGGGAAGGCTGAAGCAGGGTGAGGTCGTGATCGCCCGCGCCGACCAGCTGCTCGAGCGGCTGACGAAGCTGCGCGGCGAAATGGTGTTGCAGACGCTGATGCGTCGCGACGCCTCGCCGCTGTCGCGCGACGTCTGGGCCAAGCTCGGTCCGGAACTCGCCAGTTCGGTCCGGACACTGTCGTCGGGACTGGCGGCATGGAGCCACAACGGACTCTCGGCACTGGGTTCGGACGGAGGCAGCCTCGTCTGGCTGGCGGTTTGGGCGGCGATCACCATCGCCCTGTGGTGGGCCGGCCGCGAGCTGCGTCGCCGCTTCGGGCGCAGCAGCGCCAACAACCTCGATCAGCACGACCGCACCATCGCCGCCGCCATCGATGGCCTCGGCCTGGTGCTGGTGCCGGTCCTGGCGGTGTGGCTGATCGGCAAGCTGCTGATGGCGAGCCTGCCGCCGCCGCCCATCGACAGGCTGGTGCCGGAACTCATCGCTCGCCTCATCGTCCTGCTGCTGGTCTTTGGCCTCACCTCCACGGCGCTCTCGCCCAGCCGACCACAATGGCGGGTCCTGCCGTTCACCGACGCCAGCGCGCGCCTGCTGTCGCATTCGATCCGCCGCCTGATGGTGGCCGGCGTCGTGCTCGACTTTATTTACGTCTCGTTCACGCATAGCGACATGAGCCGCGAGGCAGTCCCCGCGATCGGCGCCCTGTTGCTGGCCACCATTGTGGCCCTGCTCACCTTGCCGGCCCTGTCGAATCGCGCCTGGCAGGCGGTACGGCCCGAGGGCTCCGAGTTGCCGAGGATGATCGGCGGCACCTGGTGGTCGATCTCCCGCCTAGTGCTCAGTGTCGTGGTGCTGTCGTCGATCGGCTTCGCCCTGGCGGGCTACGCCACCCTCGCCGCGCACCTTCACACGGCGATCTCCGAGACGCTCCTGCTGGTCGCCATCGCGCTTCTGCTGCACCGGCTGGCGACCGACGTGCTCGAGACCGCCGCCGCGCCCGAAACGCCGTCGGGCCGCTGGGTGCGCCAACGCTTCGGCCTGGCGCCAGATGCCGAGGTGCGCGGCCAGTACCTCGTCCTGCTGCTGTTCGACACGCTTCTCGTGCTGTTGCTCGCCGTGATGATCCCCACGGCCTGGAACGTCGACATCGACGCCATCTTCCAGGGCTTCGGCCACCTGATGCGCGGCGTAAAGGTGGGCGGCGTCACCGTCTCGCTGGGCAACGTCGGCATGGCGATCGTGGCCTTCGGCGTGTGCATGCTGATCGCGCGCCTGGTCCGCAGCATCGTGCGCGACCGCGTGCTGCCCACGGTCGACGCGCCGCTGCCGCTGCGCCAGTCGATCGACGCAGGCCTCAATTATGCCGGCGTCATGATCGCGATCCTGGTCGGCATCGGCGCGCTGGGTGTCGACTTCACGAACCTGGCCATCGTGCTGGGCGCGCTGTCGGTCGGCATCGGCCTCGGCCTGCAGAATATCGCCAACAACGTCATCTCCGGCGTGATCCTGCTGATGGAGCGGCCGATCAAGGCCGGCGACTGGGTGGTGGTGAACGGTCACGAGGGCTTCGTGCGGCGAATCAACATCCGCGCCACCGAAATAGAAACCTTTCAGCGCACGCATGTCATCGTGCCGAACAGCATGTTTCTCCAAAGCCCGGTCATCAACCGGACCTATGCCGACACGTCGAGCCGCGTCGAAATCCAGATCACCGTGCCGTTGTCGACCGAGGTCTTGAAGTTGGAAACGATCCTGCGCGAAGCAGCGCTCAGCCAACCGCGAGTGCTGCGCGTGCCGATGCCGATCGTGCGCTTCGTGCGGGTCGCCGCCGCCGGCCTCGACTTCGAGCTGTTCGTATTCGTGTCGAACCTGGAAGACCGGCTGACCGTCATGAACGCGCTCAATCGCACTTTGCTCGCCCGGCTGATCGAGGAGAAGATCATCGATCCCAAGGCCGTGCCGGAACTCAGGTTGCGCGACATCGACAAGATCGGCGCCGCGCTGCGCGGCGAGTTGCCGGAGCGGCCGAAGACGGAGGACAGCTCGGAGGTGACGAGCGAAGGAGCGGACGATGCCGCCTCGTCGCCGAAGAATTGAGACTCCGCGTCGGCGCTGGCCGCTTTTCCTGCTGTTCGCCGGCGCCATCCTGGCCGGCGTGGCCTTGTGGGCCTATGCCCCGATCCTGCCGGCCGAGATGCTGATCTCGCGCTATGCCAACGAGCGATCGCAGTTCATCGATGTCGGCGGCGCGCGCGCGCACATCCGCGACTATGGCCGCGACCAGGACAATACCGACACGATCCCGGTGGTGCTGATCCACGGCTCGCTGGGTTCGCTGCACATGTGGGAGGGCTGGGCACGCGAACTGGGGCCGCGCGTGCGCCTGATCACGGTCGACCTGCCGGGCCATGGCCTCACCGGCGCCTGGCCGCGCGACGAGTATACGATCGAGGCCTACACCGATTTCGTGGAAGTGCTGATCGACACGCTGCATCTCGAGCGCGTCGCTTTGATCGGCCACTCACTGGGTGGCGCCGTGGCCTGGAGCTTCGCCGCCACCCGGCCGGATCGGGTCGGCCATCTCGTCCTGGTGGATTCCGCGGGCTATCCGCGCCAGGGCGAGGCGCCGCTGCCTATACGGCTCGCCCGCCTGCCGGTGATCGGCGACATCGGCATCTACTTCAAGCCGGACCGGCTCGTGCGGCGCTCGCTCCTGGAAGTCTATGCCGATCCCGAGATGGTGACGCCCGACCGGATCAGGCGATACTCCGAACTGCAGCGTTTCCCCGGCAACCGCGAAGCCACCCTGCAGCGTGCCCGCGCCCAGGAACCGCTCGACCCCACGCCGCTAAAACGCCTCGACGTCCCGACCCTGATCATCTGGGGCGCCAAGGATCGCTGGGTGCCGGTGGCCGATGCCTTCCGTTTCCAGAACGACATCAAGGGCGCCAAGCTCGAGATCTTCCAGGACCTCGGCCACAACCCGATGGAAGAGGATCCCAAGGCGACCGCAGCCGCGGTGGCCGCCTTCCTGGACACGACGCCGGCCCGGCGCCTGCCGCGGCTCGCGCCGTCGCCCGAGCAGCCGGCCGATCCGACGGTGGTGCTTCCTTCGGTGGTGCCGGAGAAAGACTAGGCGGCGAGCAACGCCTCTACCTGGGCATCGATAAACGCCGCATCCTCGGGATTGGCGAGCGGGTTGCCGGCCCGATGGCCCCAGACCGAGGGAATCTCCACCAGCTTCGCATTCTTGAGATGAGGCAGCTCGGCGCGGTTGTCGTCGGTCTGGAAATAGAGATCGGTGGCCGACGGCATCAACAGCACCCTGGCCTTGATGCTGGAGAGCGCCATCTCGAGATCGCCGCGGAAAAGATCGTTGGCGGAGATGTCGCCGTTTTGCCAGGTCCAGAGCTGGGCCATGAGATCGCGCGCGTCGCGGCGCACGAAGTTGGCCTCCCAGGAGCGCACGAGGAAATCCTCCAGGCTGGCGAAGCCCAGGCCGCGCCACATCTCGCGGCGATAGAAGGTCTGGCTGAGCGCCCAGCCGGCATAGATGCGGCCCATGGCACGCAGGCCTTCTTCGGGTGTCCGCGCCGCCTGCACGGCGCTGCGCACGCCTTCGAGGAAGACGAAGTTATGCGGCGCCGTGCGCGCCGAGCCGCAGTTGACCACGATGCGCTCGACCGCCTCGCCGAACAGGGCGGCCCAGTGATAGGCCTGCTGCGCGCCCATCGACCAGCCGTAGACCATCTTTATGCGATCGACGCCAAACAGCTCGGCCATGAGGCGACGCTGCTGCGTGACGTTGTCGTAGGTCGTTACTTCGGGAAAATCGCCTGCGGTGTTCGAGGGCGAAGAGGAAAGCCCGTTGGTGAACATGTTGGGAATGACGATGAAGTAGCGCGACGGGTCGAGGCAATGCTCGAGGTTAACCAGCCATTCGATGTCGGTGTGCTGGGCGCCGTAGCTCGTCGGGTAGACAATGACGTTGTCGCGCTTGGGCGAGAGCGTGCCGTAGGTCTTGTAGACGATCCGGGCGTTCTTGAGCGTGCCGCCGCGTTGCAACGAAAGATCGCCGCATTCGAACACGCCTTCGGCGGTTCTCACGAAAAACTCCGGATGATCTCGCCGTGAACCTGCGTGTAGCTGCGGGCGACGTACTTCAGATGTGGCCGCAGATGCCGGTGCGCCTCGGGCAGGTGATGGAACGGGATGTTGGGCAGCAGGTGATGTTCGGCATGGAACGGCAGGTTCCACATCAGGAAGCGCACGATGGGATTGCTGAGTGTCGTGCGGGTGTTGGCGAAACCGTCGTCGCTGTTGGGGCAGAGCGTGTGCTCGCACAGGAGGTAAAGACGCAGCAGCGGCAGGCCGATCAGCAGCGGGATGAACCACACCCACAGCACCGCCGTCGTCTGCAGCAGGATCGAGCCCGCGACCAGCGCGGCATAGAAGGCAAGCAGCAGCCGGCCCCAGCGGCGGACCTCCGGCCAGGCCGATTCGTGGATGTAGGTCACGTCGCCCCTGAAGCCGAAGGGGAACAGGAAGATGTCGCGCAGGCGGATCATCAGGAAAGGCACCGAGCTGATGCGGAAGAGATAGTTGCCCCAGGTCCGGGGCGTGCCCGAGGTGATGAGCTCAGGATCGCGCAGGGGGTCCTGCGTATAGCGGTGATGCGCCATGTGATAGTGCCGGTAGAAGCCCGCATTGTTCAGGATCGCCGCGCCCGAGAAGAAGGCCAGTATGTCGGCGAAGCGGCGCGTCTTGAACGAATTGTAGTGCGTCGACTCGTGCATGGCGCCGAACAGCGTGTTCACGAACACCGCCTGCAGGAGCAGCGCCGGCGCCACCCACCAGGTGCCGCGCGTTTCGAGCACCAGCCAGCCGCCCGCAATCAGCAGGGCGAGATGCGCGGCGGCCTGCATGAATCCCTTGGCGTCAGACTTGCCGTAAAGACGCTTCAGCACCTCGGCCGGCACCACCCGCATCTGGCGGGCGCGCTGTCCGGTGACGATGAAGGGGTCGGCTACTTGATCGGTGCCCATAGCCCATCCCTGTAGGCGATCTCGGTCACCGCCTCGCGCTTGGTCTTTTCTTCCTCGGAAAGGCCGATCTGGTCGCCGACCATGCGCGCAATCGAGGGGAAGGTGCCCTTGGGCTGGACGTAGTCGCCGCTCCACAGCTTCGAGCGCAGCAGCGCCTTGGCGCAGTGCAGATAGGCCTGACGCACCGAGACGACGATGGCGCATTTCGGCGCCTTGCCCTGGACCGCCATGGACTCCAGCAGCGACGGATCGACCGACAGCCGCGCGGTGCCCGCCATCCGCACCGTCTCGTTGGTGCCGGGCAGCAGGAAGATCAGCGCGATCTCGGGGTTCTCCAGCAGGTTCCTGAGCGTATCGAGACGGTTGTTGCCCGGCCGGTCGGCGATCGCCAGCGTGTGCTCGTCCAGCACCTTGAACGAGCCCGGCGGGTCGCCGCGTGGAGTCACATCCTGCTTGCCCGAGGCGTCGGCGGTGGCCACCAGGCACATCGGCGAGAGGGCAATGAAGCGGCCCATGTGCGGGTCGATGCGGCCGATATCCTTGACGGCCGCGGTCACGCTGACCGGCGCGTAGGAGGCCACCAGGGCGGCCGCGCCGGCGGCATCGAGCAGGGCCGGCGTGCGGGGGAGAACAGAGTCGGGCATGGAACGACCTCCAAGGATCGTGAGAATGATCGTGAAAGCCTAGCATGAATCGGGCCGGCAAAAGGCTTCAGGGAGCACGCCGGTGAGACACCTGGACGTTACGCTTTTGTCCACTTTGTCTCCCGGCGGACTCCGGGCCCACGCTGAATCGCGGGCTCATTTGTTCATTTCGCGCACGCCCCCCCGTGAGAGATGAGGGGGCGACGCCAGGCCGGCGTTGATTTGCCAGCTCGGTTTTTCTTTCCGTTACGCAGGAGAGGCAAGCAGCACTCGCCTCGGGGACGACCTTCCACCGGAAGGCCTCGCGCGGTCGGTAGGGTCCGCCGTCTTCGATCATTCCGTGCGGTCAGGACCGCACGCCCGTGAGGATTGGGGCGCCAAGCTTAGATGCTTGTGCCGCCCG
>CAMAYC010000052.1 GCA_945862125.1 Reyranella massiliensis 521 | reverse complement strand
TTGTCGAATTTGTCGAGGTTGCGCTCGTCCTTCACCAGGATGGCGCGCGACAGGTAGTAGAAATCGTCGACGCTGAAGTCGGACACGCCCTTGTCCATGCCTTCCATCAGCGCGAGATACTCCTTGATGGAGACCGGCACCTTGGCCTGACGCAGTTCGAGGAAGAAGTTCACGAACATCGCGATCTCCCCTTCTTTACTGGCGCTGCTCCCGCCGTGCCATGAAGGCCAGACGCTCGAACAGGTGCACGTCCTGCTCGTTCTTGAGCAGTGCGCCGTGCAGCGGCGGAATGAGCTGCTTGGAATCCTTGGAGCGCAGCGCGTCCGGCGACATATCCTCGACCATCAGCAGCTTCAGCCAGTCGAGCAGTTCCGACGTCGACGGCTTCTTCTTGAGGCCCGGCACTTCGCGGATGTCGTAGAACACGTTCAGCGCCTCGCGCAGCAGGTTGCGCTGCAGGTCGGGGAAGTGGACGTCGACGATCTGCGTCATCGTCTCGCGGTCGGGAAAGCGGATGTAGTGAAAGAAGCAGCGACGCAGGAAGGCGTCGGGCAGTTCCTTCTCGTTGTTCGAAGTAATCATCACGATCGGGCGTTGCGCCGCCTTGATGACCTGCTGCGTCTCGTAGACGTAGAACTCCATGCGATCGAGCTCGAGTAGCAGATCGTTGGGAAATTCGATGTCGGCCTTGTCGATCTCGTCGATCAGCAGGATCGGGCGTTCGGTGGAGGTGAAGCCTTCCCAGAGCTTGCCCTTCTTGATGTAGTTGCCGATGTCCTTCACGCGCTCGTCGCCGAGTTGACTGTCGCGGAGGCGGGACACGGCGTCATACTCGTAGAGACCCTGCTGTGCCTTGGTCGTCGACTTGATGTGCCATTCGATGATCGGCGACTTCAGCGCCTTGGCGACTTCGTGGGCCAGCACGGTCTTGCCGGTGCCCGGCTCGCCCTTGATCAACAGCGGGCGCTGCAAGGCGATGGCTGCATTCACCGCCACGCGCAGGTCGTCGCTGGCCACATAGGAGTCGGTACCGGTAAATTTCATGATGCAAAATCCAAATTCACAAGGGCAGCGGGCACCCTAGAGGCGGGCCTACCGGGCAGCAAGGCCGGGGGTCAGCCGCCGGCTCTCACGATGAAATAGACGATGGCCGCCGCCGCCAGCAGCAACGACATCGCCAGCCGGCCGGGCGCGAAGACCAGCTTGGGTGCGGGCTTGCCCGGAGCGACCACGTCGTCGAGCGGCTTGCGGCCCGTGATCATCGCACCGATCAGGTTCTGCCGCTTCCAGACCAGATAGACGATGGCGGCCAGCACGTGCAGCGCCACCATCCAGAACAGGACGTTGATCCAGAACTTGTGGAAGGCAGTCGCCCGCTCGACCCACTTGTCGGCGACCAGCAGCGCCAGAGGCCCGTTCACCGTGCCCATGTCGGTATCGGCCGAAAACAGCCCTGCCAGCACCTGCAGAAGCACGGCCAGCAACAACGCCACGACCATGGCGCCGCCCACCGGATTGTGCCCGGCTTCACGCGGGCGCCCGCGGCCCAGCAATTCCCGGAGATGGGCGATGGCGGCCATCGGACCTTTGACGAAATCGGTGAAGCGCGCCGTCGTGCTGCCGAGGAAGCCCCAGGCGATGCGAAAGAGGATCAGCGCGAGGATCGCGTAGCCCGACCAGAAGTGGAATTTCATCCACTCCCCGCCGGCTCGGCCGGTGAAGTAGGACACCGCCATCAGGACGACGAGAGTCCAGTGGAACAGTCGGACGGGCAGATCCCAGACCCGGATCTTGCGATCATTCTTGTCGGCCATGCGCTGTTATCGACTCCCCCGGCGAAACTGACAATCCCCGGCGGCCTCGCCCACCACACGCAGTCGTGATGGGCGATTTCGCACCTATCCTGTTCGCTTTGGCGCCAACCTCTGCAACAAATAGACTGTCGTCGAGGCCCAAAGGGCCCGCCGGTCGATTGAATTTGAAGGGGATGGCTCATGAGAAAGACTCTCGTTTTGGCGGTGATCGGCGCACTTGCTGCCGGCGCCATGGTAGGCGGCGCGACCATTGCGATGGCCCAAGGTGGCCCGATCGCCGAGCGCAAGGAGAACCGCAAGCAGGCGGCCGCTGCGATGCGCGCGATCAAGGGCATCATCGATGCCAAGGGACCGACCGTCGGCGCCGTTGAACAGGCCGCCAAGCTCAAGACCCTCGAAGCCGCTTTCGTGAAGCAATTCCCGGCAGGCTCCGACAAGGGCGACACCAAGGCTCTGCCGGCGATCTGGACCGACATGGCTGGCTTCCAGGCGGCCAGCAAGGCTTCCGACATGGCCTACGACAAGCTCGCCGTGGCGGCGGGCTCGGGTGATCAGGCAGCACTGGCCGCGGCTTTCGCCGACACCGGCAAGACTTGCGGCGCCTGCCACGACAAGTTCCGCGCCAAGGCCAACTAAGCTTTCTTCGGAACAAGCGAAAGGCGACGGGGTTCCCGTCGCCTTTTTCTTTGCCTGCTCGCTTCGTCCGCAGAAACGGAAAGGCCGGTCGCTTGGGGAAACGACCGGCCTCCTGTGGGGCCCGTGGCTGGGGTGGGGTTGGGTGAAAGACGAAGCCTTGGGTGTGTGGGAAGGGGGCTTCGTCTGTGGTGGCTGGTTAGGCCACCGCCACGGGCTGGTTGGGAACTGTAAGGGCCTGCTGGACAATGGCCTCGGCGGTGAACCGCCAGGTGCGCGATGCATGCACCGGCGACAGGCGGAGTTGCTCGCGCATGTTCATCCAGCTGTCGAGGCCGAAGGCGACGTCGAGCGAGTCGAGTACCAGATCGCGGGCGCCGGGATGGAGATTGCCGAGTTCGGTCGCGAACCAAACGGCTAGACGCGCCCGCAGCAATCGGCGCAACTGGGCGACGCCCAGGCCGACCGCCGGCGCCACACTGCGCACGCGTTCAGCGAAGTGCCACACCGGCAGCCACTCCTCGAAGAGCTGGGCGCGGTCCGACACCAGCAATTCGATGCGATTCGATAGCGGCGCTGCGGCGTCGACGGGCCCGTTGACGTCGAAGGCGCGGCTGACGGCGAGATCGAAGGCCGCCGCGTAGAGATCGGCGAGGCTGGTGAAGTGCTGGAAGAGTGCCCGGCTCGACACGCCGGCGATTGTGGCAATCGCCGCAGAGGTCGGCTCGACATCGCCGGCCTGGATCAGATCCAGCGTCGACTGGATCAAGGCCTGTCGGGTTCGCAGACCGCGCACGATGCGCCCGTCTTGCGAACGTGAAACGTCGATGGGGAATCCGACAATTTTCATATTGAAACCAATAGAATAAGAATTTCTTTAATAAGACTACCTTAACACGAGGCCTGAAGAGCGTAACTTGCAAAAATGCATATCTCGGCTGATATCGAGCCTGATTTTGTTACGTTTTTTTTCTGAGATAGACATTTTTGGTAGGTCTGACATTGCATTTAACCTGCAATTACTATGGCCGCCGGACACGGAAATAGCGCTTTTCCTCAATTCTGGGCAGGGGTCAATCCCCGGTTCGGCAACCGTCTGTGGACGATTCAGGGCCGCACGGGGTCAGGGCGACGCAGGGGCCGAAAAATACGAAAGGCCGGTCGCTTGGGGAACGACCGGCCTTCCTTAGGAGCCCGCCTGGGTGTGGGGTTATCGAAGCCTTGGGGTGTGTGGGAAGGGGGCTTCGATGTGCGGCTTGGGGGCCGCTGGCGGGCTAGGTGGAACTTGGGTGGGTGCGGGCGCGCTCGGATTGGGAGCACTGCCAAACTGGGATGAAATACCTTTCAGAAATTAATTACGACGTCGGATCGATGCCTCTTATGGAAGCAACTTAACAAATGCCTCGGCGGTTCGTCACCTGCAAAATCGCATATCTGATTTTGGCAAAGCCCACTGATTCCTAAGAATTCCTGCACGCTCCGGGCATTAGATAGTCAAAAAGGGTGACTCTATTTTCGTTTTGCCGCGCCTCTTTTCTTATAATTCACAAGTAATATCAAGGGTTTGCGGACGAAAAGACCGATTAGTGACAGCATTTTCAATGCAAATTGACCGTTGGCTGACCGAAAACATCATCTCCAGCCGGCAACGTCGTCCATTGTCTGGGAAATCGAAGGGTGACGGTCACCGAGCCAGCGCCGGCAATTCCGCGCGCGCGGTTTCGTGTTTCGGCCCCAATTCCATGCTAGACGGTCCCTCATTCCGCCAGTACTGGCTGCCAATATCGGCGGTCGTTATCGGGAGTCCGAATCCGTGCGAGCCGTCCGTTCCTTGCGATCCCTTCTCAGCGTTCCCGTCGCCGCCGCACTCCTGGCAGTCGTGTCACAGCCCGCCATCGCTGGACTAGACGAGGCTCTCAAGGCCCTGCAGGCGGGTGACGTGGCAACGACGGAAAAAGAACTTCAAGTCCTCGCCAAGGAGCGCGATCCGCGCGCGCAGTTCCTGCTCGGCCTCTACGTCTATGGCAATCCGGAGTCGAAGCTCTTCGACGTCAACAAGGCGACACCCTTGCTGCTCGACGCCGCCGAGCGTGGCTACCTGCCGGCGATGATGCCGATCGCCGGCGCCTATGCCGAAGCCAAGGCCGTGCCGAAGAGCGCCTTCGAGGCCTACAAGTGGCTCGCCCTCGCCGAGCGCTGGAACGTCCAGGTACCGCCTCAGGCGTTCGAGCAATTGGCACGCGAGCTCAAGCCGGAAGAAATCGAGAAGGCCAAAGCTGCTGCAGTGGCCTACACCTTCAAGACCAAATGATCGCGAGGCGGGCAGTGCCGCTCGCGGCACTTCTCGCCGCCGGAACCGTCGCGCACGCCCAATCGAACGAGCCAACCGATGTCTCGCCGGCCCTGCGCCCGGCGGTAACGGCCTATCGTGCAGGCGATCTGGTCGGCGCCGAATCGTCATTGCGAGCACTGGCGCCATCGGACTCCGACGCCGCGGCGTGGCTGGGTGCCATCCTCATAGAACGCGGCGCCCAGCGCGAAGGCCTGCGGCTGATCGAGCAATCCGCCGATGCCGGCTCGGCTGAAGGCGCCCATCGTCTGGCGCTGGTCTTTGCCAATGGCGATGGCGGCACGCCGCGCAACGAGGCGCGCGCGGTCGAGCTGTTCGAGCGGGCCGCGGAAAAGGGTCACAAGCGCGCGCAGCTCAACCTCGGCACGCTCTACCTGCGTGGCCAAGGTGTGCCGCGCGATGTCATCCAGGCACGCGCCTGGCTCGAGAAGGCCGCCATGAACGGCGACCCCTATGCGCTCTATGCGCTCGGGCGCGCCATGTCGGAGAGCCAGGGGCCGGCCAATGCCGATCCGGTCCGTGCCGCCGACCTCTACCGCCAGGCGGCGGAGAAAGGCCATCCGTTCGCCGCCTTGCGCTACGGCCTGGCGCTGTCCGACGGCAGCGGCATCAAGCGCGACCCGGTCGCTGCCCAGCGCTGGCTGGTGCATGCGCAGGCGAGCGGCGTTCCCGAGGCCGCGCTGGCCCTGGGCGATATGGCGGCACGCACGCCCGCGTCGCGTGACAAGGCGGCGAACGACAAGATCCTGAAACTGGCAATCAACTGGTTCGAGGTCGCTGCCAACGCCGGCGTGTCGTCGGCCCAGTTCAAGCTCGCCAACGCCTACATTGCCGGCGCCGGCGTCGCGCGCGATCCCGCGCAGGCCAGGCTCTGGTACAGCCGCGCGGCGCAGCAGGGACTGACCGAAGCGCAGAATGCGCTGGGCATCATGCTGATCGGCGCCGGCGGCGGTCCCGCCGATCCGATCGAAGGCTACAAGTGGCTGGTCATCGCCGAACGCGGCGGACATCCCGAGTCGCGCGCGATCCGCGAGAAGACCACCGAGCAGATGCCGGACCGCGACCGCCAGCGCGCCGACGCACTGGCCCAGAAATTCTCGCCGACGCTGGAGACGCCGGTCGATCCCGCGCCGCCCCGTCTCAATCCTCCCCAAAAGCCGTAAGGACGAAACCCTAGCGATCGCGGGCAAAGCGCGTCGGGAACTCCGGCGTGTCGTAGGCGGTGAGACCCTGCCACAGCCGGCCGATCTCGGCGCGGAAGAGATCGCGCGTCAGACCCTCGACCAGACGTGGCACGGCGAATTTCATGCCGTTGATTGACGAGCCGCTGGGACCGAAGCTCAGCGTCGACCCGAAATTGAACAGCCGGATGCGCCCGAGCCAGGGCGCGCTGCCCGGCGTCCGCTCCAGCAGTTCGAAACCTGCCCCGAGATAGGGGTAGCGCTCGAGTCGGCTGTTGCCCTGCCCGTCCGGCGGCACGTAGGCGTCCCGCCACGTCCGGACATGCGGAGCAACGGCGGCCAACTCCGGCCGCAAGCCAAGGTCGACGTCGAAGCCGGTACCGCAAATCAGAAAGTCGAATCGGTGCTCGCCTTCAGGCGTCGTCACCATCGCGCCCACGCCGTCGCTTCGGGCGTCGAGCCACGGCGCACCGGTGTGCAGATGAAAGGCGGCATGCGACGTCACGCGGTCCCAGGTCTCGACAGGTAGGGCCTCGCGCAGCGACAGAACGTGATTCATGAACTTCCAGCGGGTGGCGTCGTCGAGGTCGCCGAAATGGCGAAAGAACGCCGGGAACGACAGCCACTTGTAGGGCTGGACCCGCTGCAGCTCGGGACGGCGGCAGAACAGATGAACCTCGGCGCCCGACTCCAGGGCGGTGGCGGCATTGTCGAAAGCCGACGCGCCGGCCCCGAGCACGGCGATGCGCCGGCCGGCCAGAGCCGCAAAGTCGATGGTGTCGGCGGCATGGGCACGCACACTTGCAGGCAGTCGCTCGACAAACGGCGGCATCGTCCACCGCCCACTCGCCTCGATGCCATGCGCCAGCACGACATGACGGGCGAGGATCCGCCGCTCGCCTGCCGCATCCTTCACACGCACGCTGAGCACCGCGCCTCCAGATTCGGCACCGAGTGGCTCGATGCCGAGCATCTCCGTTCCGACCTCGACCGGGAGCGCCAGTACGCGCCGCAGCCAATGCAGGTAGTCGCTCCAGTTCTCGCGCGCGACCTTGTTCAGTTGCGCGAAGGCCTCGCCGCCATACTGCGCCTCGAACCAGCTTTGATAGGTGAGGCTCGGAATGCCGAGATCGGGACCGGTGACGGTCTTCCAGGTGCGCAACGTCTTCATGCGGCCGAACGTCCGCCACGGCCCCTCCGCGCCGGCCGGGCCGCGATCGATCACGAGATGGTTGTCGATACGCTCGAGCTTGAGCTTGAGCGACAGCGCCTGGCCACCCTGCCCGCCGCCCACAATCAGCACGTCGAGGACCTTCTCGCCTCCAGGCCCAGCTGTGGGCCGCAACCAGCGCAGCTCAGGGTAGGAGATCAACGCCAGGTCGCGCCGAACGTCGGCCTCCAGGGCGGCAAGATCGCGAATGGGCATCATCTCCCAATAGCATATACGATGCCGCGCCATGGACATGCAGCCCGCAGCACGCCAGGCGCGCCCCGAAGTCACCATCGCCGTCTGCCGGGGCGCTTGCCGCCTGATGCGCCAGGCAGGATACTCGGTGGTGCTCGAACTGCCGCTGCCCGACGGACGGCGCGCCGACATCTTCGCCGTCGGTCGCGCCGGCGAGCTCGTCATCGTCGAGGTGAAGTCGTCGATCGAGGACTGGCGCGTCGACGGCAAGTGGCCCGACTACCTCGACTGGTGCGACCAGCTCTATGTCGCCATCCCCGTCGACTTTCCGCAGGCCCTCATCCCCGACGAGATCGGCCTGATCGTGGCCGACGCCTATGGCGGCGAGGTCCTGCGCCATCCGCCGCGCCGGCCCGTCGTGGCCGCCCGCCGCAAGGCACTGCTGATCGACTGCGCCCGCCTCGCCTCCGAGCGGCTCGCCCGCATAGAAGATCCCGACTTCGGCGATCTGCTCTAGGCTCTCGCCATCGGCCTCGAACCCCGATTTTTGGCACAGCTCGTTGTGCCACGCGTTGTCCGCCTCGCTGTGCCACAAACCTCGGGCAAGCCATTGACCTGGAGGGTCAATCGCCCCCCGATCGACTGTGCCACCAACGCCGTCGCCGTCCGCTTTTCAGTGTCCGCTCCCGATCCCACGAATAGCGCCCGCAGCATCGGCTAGCAGGTCCTGTCCAAAACGAAAAAGGCCGGCGCATCTGGCGCCAGCCCGGCAGAAATATAACGGAAAACCTGCGGAATTATCAGTTTTCAGCTCAGCATGGCGCCGGACACGGTGTGCGTCGTCGCACCCTGTGTCCCGCGGCCCCGGCTCGCCTCCGCCATGCGGATACGGGCATAGGCCATGACCTCGGTCGGCGGGCCGACACGCTCGATGCGGCCGTCCATCAGCAATGCCACCCGGTCGGCGATGGCCAGCGGCGCCAGGCGATGGGTGATCATGATGACGGTGCGGCCGCGCGTGTTGGCTTTAAGCTGCCGCAGGAGCTGCTCCTCCGTGGCCGGGTCGAGAGCGCTGGTCGCCTCGTCGAGGATGAGGATGCGCGGATTGCGGATCAGGGCGCGGGCGATGCAGAGAAGCTGGCGCTGCCCCATCGACAGTCCCTGCCCTCGCTCGCCCAGCACGGTGTTGTAGCCCTCCGGCAGGCGCTGGATGAAATCGTGGGCGCCGACGAACTTGGCCACCGCCACGACCCGACTGGGGTCCTTGTTCACGACGCCCATGGCGATGTTTTCCCGCACCGAGCCGGTGAAGAGCTGCAGCTCCTGGGGCACGCAACCGATCTGCGCCCGCAACTGGGCCGGCGAGATGTGCGATATGTCGGTGCCGTCGACCAGCACGCGGCCACCCGACGGCTTGAACAATCCCTGGACGAGATTGGCGATCGTCGTCTTGCCCGAGCCCGACGGCCCCACGATCCCCAGGATCTCTCCGGCGGCGATGTCGAGGTCGGCGTCCTGCAGCACGGCTGGAACATGATCGTCGGGGCGATAGGTCACGCGCTCGAACGTGATGCCGCCCACCAGCGGCGGCATCGGCGCCAGCGCGCCGGCCGGGCTTTCAACGGCTTCGCGCATCAGCCCGTCGATGCGCCGGAAGGCCGCCGCCACCGCCTGGAGCTGTTGCCACGCCACCACCAGCTGACGCATCGGCTGGAGCGCCCGCGAGGCCAGCATGTTGACCGCGATCAGCGCGCCCACCGTCATGCGATGGTCGAGGATCTCGCGCACGCCGATGGCCACGATCGCCAGGGAGGCTATGAGCTGGAGCGCGCCCGAGGCGCTGGCGGCGATGTTGGCGAGGTTGCTGGCGCGGAAGCTGGTCCAGGCGGACTGCTCGACCCGCGCCTGCCAGCGCTTTTCGACCTCGGCCTCGAGCCCCAAGGCCTTGATGGTGGCGGCATTGGCGACCGTCTCGGTCAAAGTCGAGCTCTTGGCCGCCAGCGCCTGGAAATTCTCGTCGGCGAGGCGGCGCTGCGAGCGATGGGTGGCCAGCGACACCGCGATCACCACCGGTAAGGCCAGCGTCGTGACGATGCCCAGTGTGGTGCTGATGGCAAAGGTGGCAGCCAGGAAGAGTGCGACGAAAGCGATGTCGATGGCGAGCACCGGCATCTGGCCGGTGAGGAAGCCGCGCAGCACGTCGAGCTGGCGCAACCGTTCGGCAATGACGCCCGAGGGCGTGCGCTCGAAGTGGCGATAGGGAAGCTGCACCAGGTGATGCAGCACCTCGCCGCTCATCATCGTATCGAGTCGGGCGCCGGTGTGGGCCGAGAGCCAGCCGCGCGCGACGCGCAGCGCGAAGTCGAGCGCATAGGCGATCACCATGCCGATGCAGAGCATGGTCATGGTCGCCGCGGCATCCATCCTGACGTCGCGGCCGATCACGGCGTTGAAAACCAGCATCATGAAGATCGGCGTGGCGAGGCCGAGGAGGTTAATGGCGAACGACATCGCCGCGAGCTTCAGGACGACCGGCCGAACCCGGACCCATAGCGGCGCGTACCATTCCAGGCGCCGCACGTGGGCGCCGGCCTCGCGCATCACCAGCGCCCGCGCGCCCAGCGCCATCACCTCGTCGGTCGCCAGGCGCCAGACGCGACCCTCGACAACATCGAGCACGGTCCACTGGCCGCCGCCGCCCGCCACCACGACATAAGCGGGCTGATCGGGCGCGCCGACCAAGGCAAACGGCATGGGCAGCTCGACCAGCCGCCCGAGGCCGTCGTGGCCGGCCAGATCGACGGCATAAGATTCCAGCCCCAGCCGCTTGCCGGCCGTCAGGAAGGCGGCCTCGTCGAGGCCTGAAACAGGCAGGACCGCGAGCCGCCGTATGTCGGCTTCACCGACCGGCCGGCCGACCTGTTGTGCGATGTAGAGCAGCGCCCGCATGAGGGAATCGATCGGCTGGCGGCGCTCGCCGTCCCACACCGATTGCTGGAAGCCGCCATTCTCCAGAGGAGCCATCCCTCCCGAGAATATCCGAAATTCCCATAGATTCAATTGTTTAGGCTGTATTCCTCACATGAAAAGGCGCGCGGAGCGGACCTCCGCGCGCCTCTTGGTATCGACGATGAGGAGAGCTCAGCGTGCGCCGAACGCCCGCTTCAGCTCGGCCACCAGATCCGTGCGCTCCCACGAGAAGGCGCCATCGCGCTCGGGCTTGCGGCCGAAATGGCCGTAAGACGCGGTGCGCTGGTAGATCGGCTTGTTGAGCTGCAGGCCGCGGCGAATGTTGGTCGGGCGCAGCGGGAAGATGTCCGCGAGGACCTTCTCCAGCTTGCGTTCGTCGACCTTGCCGGTGCCTTGAGTGTCGACATAGAGCGACATCGGGTCGGCGACACCGATGGCATAGGCAACCTGGATCAGGCAGCGATCGGCGAGACCGGCGGCCACCACGTTCTTGGCGAGATAGCGGGCGGCATAGGCGGCCGAACGATCGACCTTGGTGGGATCCTTGCCCGAGAAGGCGCCGCCGCCGTGCGGCGCGAAGCCGCCGTAGGTGTCGACGATGATCTTGCGGCCCGTCAGGCCGCAGTCGCCATCGGGACCGCCGACGACGAAGTTGCCTGTCGGATTGCAGAAGAAGTCGGCGGTCTTCTTGGGCATCCAGCCCTTGGGCAGCGATTTCTCGACATAGGGCGTGATCATCTCGCGGATCATGTTCGAGTTGTACTTCTTGCCCTTTGCCGTGGCTTCGCGGTGCTGCGTCGAGACCACGACCTTGGTGGCACCGACGGCCTTGCCGTCGACATAGCGCACCGTGACCTGGCTCTTGGCGTCCGGCTGCAGGTCGCCGAGCTCGCCCGAACGACGGGCCTTGCTCAATACTTCGAGGATCTTGTGAGAGAAGAAAATCGGGGCCGGCATGAACGAGCCCTTCTCGTATTCTTCCGAGTCGCGGCAGGCGAAGCCGAACATCAGACCCTGGTCGCCCGCGCCTTCCTGCTCGCCGAGATTGCCGCCCTTCTTCTTGGCATCGACGCCCATCGCGATGTCGGGCGACTGGCCGTGCAGCAGCACCTCGACGTCGGCGCCGTGATAGCTGAAGCCGTCCTGGTCATAGCCGATGTCGCGTACGACGCCGCGCGCAATCTCGGTCAGCGCTTCGCGGTTCACGACGGTCTGCTTGCCGTACTTCTTCATGAAGGGCGCCGAGGCGCGGCCTTCGCCGGCGATCACGATCTTGTTGGTGGTGACCAGCGTCTCGCAGCCCAGACGCGTATTGGCGTGACTGTCGTCGGCGATGCCGAGCTTCACGTCGTTGGCGATGAAGGCATCGAGAATCGCGTCCGAAATCTGGTCGCTGACCTTATCCGGATGGCCTTCGGAAACCGATTCGCTGGTAAAAAGATAGTCTTTGAGCGCCACAATGCCCTCCCACAGTTCACACTGGACTCCGGGCAGGGCAGCAGGGCCGCCAACGTCCGGCTTAGCCTTTGTTTTCGCGGTGGCAAGTCGTCCAAATCCGTCCGCGGCGGCATCGACCATCGAGGCCGCGCCGCTAAAAACTCCAAAAACCGGCGAAAATCAAGAGGTTCACAGAGGGTCCCCTGTGCCCAACTGCCTCGCCCCTCCCGTCAGCGGCCCTTGCGACCGCCCAGGGCCTCGGCATGGCTCGCGGTCCCGACGGCCTTGACCATCTCGAAGATGCGCTTGCGCACCCGGGGTTCGCGGATTTTGTAGTAGGCGCGGACCAGTTCGAGGGTCTCGCGCTTGATCAACGGGTCCTTTTCCTGCTCGAACGGCGTGCCGGTCTCGCCGAAGCCGCCCTTGCGGCCGCGTCCCGACATC
Organism: Reyranella massiliensis 521; assembly: GCA_945862125.1. GTDB lineage: Bacteria > Pseudomonadota > Alphaproteobacteria > Reyranellales > Reyranellaceae > Reyranella > Reyranella massiliensis_A. The sequence continues at coordinate 19,276 of CAMAYC010000052.1, read as the reverse complement.
GGCCGTCCGGCCAGCGCATTGGACGGCATTTCGTCGAAGAAATACGACACCGGCACGTCCAGAACCTTGGCGAATTCGTAGAGCCGGCTCGACCCGATGCGGTTGGAGCCACGCTCGTACTTCTGGATTTGCTGAAACGTCAACCCGACGGCGGTTCCGAGCTTTTCCTGGCTCATCCCGAGAAGTGTCCGGCGCTGCCGCATCCGCGCTCCGACGTGGACGTCAACCGGGTGTGATCTTGCCATCGGTCCAGGTTCCTCTAGATGCGATTTCGTGACGGGAAAACAAAAGGAGGAGACACGTCAAAAGTGCGCGGAACCGATGACAGAACCAGTGCAAAAATGCATATCTACACGCCTAAGCTGCATATGACATTAACCCCTCTTGCAGAGAATGCAAGCTGAACCTCAGGTCTTTGAAAACGTGGGATAGTTCAGGTGTGAGGCCGGCGGCTCGGCAGGCTTCCGACGAACAGCCCGCCGACCAGGAACGCCAGGACGGCCAGAAGGCTGCCGTCGCCCCAGCGACCGTACGGCGTCGGCGCTCGCGCCGGCGGCAGGGGATGATCGATGATGCCCTCCCGCATCATGTCCAGTGACACCAGAACCCGGCCGTAGGCATCGATGACGGCGGATACGCCGGTGTTGGCCGCCCGGATCATCGGCAGCCCCTCTTCCACCGCCCGCAGGCGAGAGCTGGCGAGATGCTGGTAGGGGCCGCTCGAAAGGCCGAACCAGGCATCGTTGGTCACGTTGAGGAGCCAGCGCGGCCGCTCGCCGGGGCCGGTCACCGCTGCCGGAAAGATCACCTCGTAGCAGATCACCGGCGAGAAGGACGGCAGACCTGGAACCGCAAGGGTGGCGCGCTGCTCGCCCACTTCGAACGAGCCGCGGCCGATGAAGCCCGACACCGGGGCGAGCTGCTTGTGGAACGGGATATACTCGCCCAGCGGCACCAGATGGACCTTGTCGTAGTGCGCGACGATTGCGCCCGCCCGGTCGATGACGAGCAGCGAGTTCCACACGCCATCCTGGCGCCGGTCGGTGCCGCGGGCGGCGCCGGTCAGAAGATAGCCCCGGGGCGGCACGGCCGTGGCCATGACCTCCAGCGCCGGCGATCCGGGCTCGATGATGAAGGGCGGCGCCGTCTCGGGCCAGATCACGGCGGCCAGACGGTCGAAGCCGTCGCGCCGGCTCATCTCCACCAGCTTGGCCAAATGACGCGCCCGCGTATCCGGCCGCCACTTGTCGGACTGCGGGATGTTCGGCTGGACGATGCGCAACATCGGTCCCGGCTGCCCGTCGCCAACCGGCGCCATCACCGCCATGCCGGCGCCGCCGGCAAACCCGACCAAGACCAGGGCCGCGAGCGACGCCCGCCACCCCGCGGTGGGTGCCGCCAGAACGACGAAGGTGAAGGCGCCGAGACCGTAGACGCCGAACAGCGCCGCACCCTGCAGCAACGGCGCGGCGAAGGCCCAGACATGACCCAGCGGATTCCACGGATAGCCGGTGAAGACATGGCCGCGCAGCCATTCGGCGACGGTCCAGGCGATCGCAAGCAAGATCAGACGGCGGTAGCGGCCGGCCAGCGCAGGCCACCTCAGCGCGGCCCAACGCGCCGCCCCGGCCGCAAGACCCGGGAAGAAGCCCAGGATCGCCGCCAGGCCGGCCACGATCGGCGGTCCCAGCAGTTCGTAGTCGGCCGGTGGGACGGAGAAGGCTTCGAGGATCCAGTAGGAGCCGACGGCGAAATGCCCGGTGCCCCAGGCCCAGCCGCGCAGCAGCGCGCTTCGCGGCCCGGGCGCGGTCTCCCACAGCCAGACGAAGACCACCATGCCCACGACGGCCAGCGGCAGCCAATAGAGCGGCGGCATCGCCAGGGCGGCGAGCGCGCCCGCCAGAAAAGCCGCGCCGGCGGCGCGCCAACCTTGAAGTTTCATTGCAGCGACTCGGCGATCAGGCGGCAGACCGAGACGACGTCGGTTGCCGCACACGCAGACGGCGGATGCGCCTGGGATCGACGTCGAGCACTTCGAACTCGACGCCGGAGGGATGGCTGACGACTTCGCCGCGCTCGGGGATCCGGCCAAGCAGGGAGAAGATCAGGCCGCCCACGGTGTCGATCTCGCGCCGTTCGTCCTCCGACAGCACGCTGCCGATCTCCTGCTCGAGAAGCTCGATGGGCGTGCGGCCGTTGACATCGATGGTGCCGTCGACGCGGCGGGCGACCGTCGGTGTCTGGGCAACGTCGTGCTCGTCCTCGATCTCGCCCACGATCTCCTCGACCAGATCTTCGATCGTGAGCAGTCCGTCGGTACCGCCGAACTCGTCGACGACCAGCGCCATGTGCGTGCGCGAGCGGCGCATGTCGAGCAGCATGTCGAGCACCGGCAAGGTCGGCGCCACGAAGACGACGCGGCGCAGTATGTCGCGCAGATTGAATTTCTTCGACGTGCCCCAATAGGCCAGCACGTCCTTGATGTGGATCATGCCGATCACGTCGTCGAGCGCCTCGCGATAGACCGGATAGCGCGAATGGGCCTCGGTCTGGATCACCCGCACGACCTCGTCGAGCGGCGTGTCGGCGGCGATGGCGACGATGTCGACGCGCGGCACCATGACGTCGGCCACGGTCTTGTCGCGCAGCTTCAGGATGTTGGCCAGCAGGACGCGCTGGTCCTCGCTGATCGGGGTGTCGCTCTCGGGCGTCTCCTCGATCAGTTCCTCGATGGCTTCACGGACCGCCTCGTTCTTCTCGCGCCGCCTGAGGCGGCGCAGAAGGGCGCGCACTATTCCGCCCGTGGAAGGGGCCTCGGGAACCGGCGAAGGGGCCGATACTCCTGGGGGTTCACTCATCGAAGCCGGGCCAGCGAGGCCCGGCCGCGTACTGTGCGCTGTGGAATCGGGCATGACTGCTAAGATAGGCTATCGCCCCGGCGTTGCAATCGCGGAAGTTCCTGATGCGTTCCTGTAAATTGTTCTCCGGCGCGGCGCTGCCGGTCCTCGGGCTCGGTACTTGGCGGATGGGCGAGAGCCCCCGGCAGCGTGCCGAAGAACTCGACGCCATCAAGTACGGTCTCGATCTCGGCTATCCGATGATCGACACGGCCGAGATGTATGGCGACGGCGGCGCCGAGGAGATCGTGGGCGAGGCGATCGCCGGCCGTGCCCGGCGTCCCTTCATCGTGAGCAAGGTCTACCCGCACAATGCCTCGCGCGCCGGCACGGTGGCAGCCTGCGAGCGCAGCCTCGCGCGGATGAGGATCGAGCGGATCGACCTCTACCTGCTGCACTGGCGCGGTGGCGCGCGGATCGAGGAAACCTTCGAGGCGTTCCATCGCCTGCGCGACGCCGGGAAGATCGGCGACTTCGGCGTCAGCAACTTCGACGCCGGCGACATGGAAGACGCCGCCCGGCTCGACAAGGGTCTCAACGCGAGCAACCAGGTGCTCTATTGCCTGTCGCGCCGCGGTCCCGAATTCGACCTGTTGCCCTGGATGCGCAAGCGCGGGATCCCGCTGATGGCTTATTCGCCACTCGATCAGGGCGGACTGCTGCGCAAAGCGCCTCTCAGGAAACTGGCCGACGGCATCGGTTGCACGGCGGCCCAGCTCGCGATCGCCTGGCTGCTCGCCCAGCCCGGCGTCGTCACCATCCCGAAGTCGTCGTCGCGCGAGCGCGTGAAGGAAAATCTCGGCGCGCTCGACGTCAAGCTGACGCCGCAGATCCTGGCCGACCTCAACCGCGCCTTCCCGCCGCCCAGGGGCAAGCAGCCGCTGGAAATGCTCTAACGGGCGGCGTAAGGATCGGCGATCCCCAACCGCTTCAGGATCCGACGCTCCAGCGCTTCCATGCGTTCGGCGTCTGCATCGCCGGTCTCGTGATCGTGGCCGAGCAGATGAAGCACTCCGTGCACGACAAGATGGGCCACGTGATCGGCGGGTGATTTCTTCTGCACCCTGGCCTCGCGCCAGACGGTCTGGCGGGCGAGCACGATGTCGCCCAGGAACGCACGCTCGCCCGACGGGTAGGACAGGACGTTGGTAGGCTTGTCCTGCCTGCGATCGCGCTTGTTGAGCGATCGCACGCCGCGGTCGTCGGCGAGCGCCACGTTGAGGGACTTGCCGCGCCGTGCGGCCGCACGTGCGGCTTTGCGGACCAGACGCTCGACACCGGGCAGGGCTCTTGGCCAGCCTTCGTCCAGCAGGACGACGTGGCAGCTAAGACTTGGCTTTTTTGTCGCGCGCGTCATAGGCATCGACGATGCGGGTGACGAGGTCGTGGCGCACGACATCCTTGGAGGTCAGCCGCACGAAGCGCACGCCGTCGATGCCGTCCAGCGTGTCGACGGCGTCGTTGAGGCCCGACTTCTGGTTGTTCGGCAGGTCGGTCTGGCTGGGATCGCCGGTGATCACCATGCGCGAGCCCTCGCCCAGCCGCGTCAGGAACATGCGCATCTGCATCGGCGTGGTGTTCTGCGCCTCGTCGAGGATGACGAAGCAGTGGGCGAGTGTGCGGCCGCGCATGAAAGCCAGCGGCGCGATCTCGATCTCGCCGTTCTCCATGCGGTTGGCGATCTGCTCGGCGGGGATCATGTCGTGCAGCGCGTCGTAGAGCGGCCGCAGATAGGGATCGATCTTCTCCTTCATGTCGCCGGGCAGGAAGCCCAGCCGCTCGCCGGCTTCGACGGCCGGCCGCGACAGCACGATGCGCTCGACCTTGCCCGCCAGCAGCAGCGACACGCCGACGGCAACGGCGAGGTAGGTCTTGCCGCTACCGGCCGGGCCCAGCGCGAACACCATGTCGCGTTCGCGCAGAGCCGCCAGATAGTCGCGCTGCCCCGGCGAGCGCGCCTGCACGGTGCGGCGGCGCGTGCGGATGCCGTCTTCGTCGCCGCGCTCGGCGCCAGTGCGGGCAAAGCGGACGGCGGCATCGATGTCGGCCATCTCGATGGACAGGCCGCGCTTCAGGCGTTCGTAGAGCGCGCCCAGCGCCTTGTGCGCGATCGTGGCGTCGTCCGGCGTGCCGGCGATCGCAAGCTGGTTGCCGCGCGCGCTCAACTGGACATTCGCAAGCTGTTCGATGCGCACGAGGTGGCGGTCGTGATTGCCGTAGAGCGACGCCACCAGGGCATTGTCGTCGAAATTCATGCGCCGGACGTCGGCGGCGCGGACGCCGGTGGGGGGAGCACTCACGCAGCGACCTCAAAGCGGGAGGGAGACCGGCCTGTTGGAGACTGGCCCGTCACGACATCGCCGGTCAGGCTCAAGGCGTAGGCCGCGCGCAGGTGCACGTCCACGATGGAGCCGATCATGCCGGCATCGCCCTCTACGTAGACGGACTGCAGCCACGGGCTCTTGCCCAGCACCTGGCCCGGCTTGCGGCCGGCCTCGGCGAACAGCACCGGCACGGTGGTACCGACCTTGGAGTCGTTGAAGGCGCGCTGCTGCGCGCCGAGCAGGGACTGCAGCGCGGCGAGACGCGCCGTCTTCAGGTTCTCGTCGAGCTGGTCGCCGAGCACCGCCCCGGGGGTGCCCGGCCGGCGGCTGTACTTGAAGGTGTAGGCCGAGGCGAAGCCGGTCTCGTCGACCAGCCGCATCGTGTCGTCGAAGTCGGCGTCGCTCTCGCCCGGGAAGCCGACGATGAAATCCGACGACAAAGCGAGATCGGGACGGACGCCGCGCAGGCGATCGACCAGCCGGCGGAAATGGTCGCGGCCATGGCCGCGATTCATGGCATCCAGGATACGGTCAGATCCCGACTGCACCGGCAGGTGCAGGTAGGGCATGAGCTGCGGCACCTCGCCATGCGCCGCTATGAGATCGTCGTCCATGTCGCGCGGGTGGGAGGTGGTGTAGCGGAGGCGCACCAAGCCATCGATCCCGGCGAGTTCCCTGATGAGCCGCGCGAGGTTCCATGTCGAACCATCTGCAGCTTCGCCGTGATAGGCGTTTACGTTCTGGCCGAGCAGCGTGAGTTCGATCGCGCCCGCCGCCACCAGACCGCGCGCTTCCTGCAGCACCGCCGTCGCCGGGCGCGAGTATTCGGCGCCGCGCGTATAGGGCACGACGCAGAAGGTGCAGAACTTGTCGCAACCCTCCTGGATGGAGAGGAAGGCCGAACCGGCGCGCACATCGGCTTCCGACGGCGCCGGCAGGTGATCGAACTTGCTCTCGGCGGGAAAGTCGGTGTCGAGCACGCCGGCGCCGGGCCGGCGCTGGCCGTCGAAGCGCCATTCGTCGGATTTGCGCGCCACCCGGGCCAGCAGTTCGGGCAGGCGGTGATAGGCCTGCGGGCCGACGACGATGTCGACCGCGGGCTGGCGCTGGACGATCTCCTCGCCCTCGGCCTGGGCCACGCAGCCCGCCACGGCGATGGTGAGGTCGGTGCCGTCGCGGCGGCGCTCGAGCTTGAGGTCGCGCAACCGGCCGAGCTCGGAATAGACCTTTTCCGAGGCCCGTTCGCGGATATGGCAGGTATTGAGCACGACCAGATCAGCCTGCTCGGGGCTTTCCGACATGGCATAGCCCAGCGGCCGCAGGACGTCGGCCATGCGGTCCGAATCGTAGACGTTCATCTGGCAGCCGTAAGTGCGAATGAACACGCGCTTGCGCTGGCCGTCGGTGCGGACGTCCTTCATCTGTCTCCGTTGCTGGAACGGCCGGTTCTTAACATCGGGGGCGGCCAGGGTCGAGAGGCCCTAGGCCGTGCCCCGAATCGGCGGCAGGAGTTCCGGGCGGCCGGAATTTGCCGACCGCACGCCAAACGACACCTGCTGGAAGCAGTAGTCGGCGAGCCTCTTGCGATCGCCCAGGGTGTCGATGTCGATGGTCGGGAAAAACGTCACGACCGCTTCGGTCTCCCCGAGGCAGACCATCTGCCAAAGGTGCGGTACCAGGTCGAGGTCGCCGAACCAGGCGAACAACGGCCGCCAGTAGCGGCCGAGCGGAATGCCGTCGAGGCGCGTGTAGGAGATCGCCACAGGCTGCACGGTGATCGGCCTGTCGTCGCGGCGCAGCTGGGCCACGGCGAACAGGGCGCTGCGGAACGGCAGGACGCGCGTGCCGTCGCTGCTGGTGCCCTCGGGAAACAGCATCAGGTTGTCGCCGGTATTGAGGCGCCTCATCATCTCGTCACGGCTGGTACTGGTCTTGCTCGAGCGCCGCTCGACGAAGATCGTGCGCTGCGCCTTGGCAAGCGTACTGAAGAATGGCCAGGTCGCGACCTCGGCCTTGGCGACGAAGCTGCCGGGGATCAGGCCGCCCAGCAGCTCGATGTCGAGATAGGACACGTGATTGCAGACATAGAGCGTGGGCGTCACGGTCGAGCGCTGGCCATGGACGCGGACGCGGATGCCCAGGATGACGCAGACGATGCGGTGATAGACGACCGGCAGCCAGCGCACGACCGGCGTTATCCGCAGGACCTGTGCCAGAAGATGGAACGGCAGGAGCGCCAACGTGAGCAGCAGGTAGCACAGCAGCCGAAACGCGCCGCGCAGGGGAGAGCCGATCCACATCGTTGCTGCAGGCGCGTCAATTGTCCTGATCACGAATTCCGCGTTCGTAGTGCCGGATGTACTTTTCCGTCACCAGTTCCGTCTTGACGATGACGAAGACGTCGGTGGTGTTGAACTCGGGATCGATCACCGCGCCGTCGCCGACGAAGCCGCCCAGCCGGAGGTAGCCCTTGATCAGCGGCGGCACGCGCGCCATCGCCTTGCGTGCATCGTAGGAGCCGGGCTCGAGCATGTTCATGTTGACGTAGCGTTCGGGTAGCGCCCGCACGCGGATCTCGGGCGGCGCGAGATGATGGTGGTACAGGTAGCTCATCGCCTGGGCGTGCTGCGCCGGATCGGTGCCCGGGAAGCTCGGGCAGCCAAACATCACCTTGATGTCGAAGTGGTAGATGTAGAGCGCGATGCCGCGCCACAGCATCTGCATGGTCGCGGTGTTGCGCGCGTCTTTTTCGATGCAGGAGCGCCCGAGTTCCAGGATCTCGCCGGGATAGTCGATCAACGGTCCGATATCGTACTCGGCGGCCGAGTAGAAGCGGCCCGCCCGGGCCGCCGCCGACCGGCGGATCAGACGGTAGGTTCCGACAATCCCCTCGGGCCCCTCGCCGCGGCGGCGATCGAGCACCAGCAGGTGGTCGCAGACCCTGTCGAACTTGTCGAAGTCGCGTCGTGTTGCCGCCATCTCGGGCGACGGGCGCGCCTTCATCTCGTCGTAGAATACGCGATAGCGAAGCGCCTGCGCCGCATCGATCTCAGCGGCGGTCTCGGCTAGTCGAACTTCGAAATCGCCGGCAACGACTTTGACGATCTCCGCACTCGAAGTGGGAGTCCCAAGAAGTTCGGCTTCACTGTCAACGCGGTCGATGCGCATGCTTCATCCGCAGGGAGCCGTCCCAAGCATTCGTCCATTATCGGGGCGGCAAAGGCTCCGTCCACTCATTTCTGACGCTGGGTTTTGCCGTCCAAAGGCACGCCGTACAACTCGAGGCGGTGGCCGACCAGCCGGTAGCCGGCCTTTTCCGCGATCTTGCGCTGAAGTTCCTCGATCTCGCCGTTGTGGAATTCCACAACCTTGCCGCTCTGGATATCGATCAAATGGTCGTGGTGCTCCTCCGGCGTCTCCTCGTAGCGCGCCCGGCCATCGCCGAAATCATGCTTGGCGAGAATGCCGGCTTCTTCGAACAGCCGGACCGTACGGTAGACGGTTGCAATGGAAATATTCGGATCGATCGCGGTGGCGCGGCGATGGACCGCCTCGACGTCCGGATGGTCGGACGAATCGGACAGGACGCGCGCGATGACGCGGCGTTGGTCGGTCATCTTGAGGCCGCGTTCAACGCAGAGGAGTTCAAGCTTGGCTTTTTGATCAGGCATGGTGCAATACCCTACACCGGCAGGCGTTCGGGGTATAGTTGGGGACATGTCCATACACCCAAGGCCTATACAGGCGGACCATGACATCGACATTACCGGCGAGGTCTGCCCGATGACTTTCGTGCGGACCAAACTCAAGCTCGAACGCATGCGCCCGGGTGAAGTCCTCAGTGTGAGGCTCAGGGGCGAGGAACCCTTGCGCAATGTGCCGCGCGCCGCCCGCGACGAAGGCCACACCATTTTGGGGATCGACGCGGATGGCGACACCCATATCATCACGATCCGTCGCGCTTGAGCCGCGAGGAGATCAGCTGAGATCGAGACGCATTACGAGGGCATCGGCCGCCGGTCCGCTGCCGCGCTGGAAATAGGCCGGCCGGCGGCCGGCCGTGCGAAAGCCCGTCGTCTCGTAGAGCCTCAGGGCCGCCGGATTGTCGACGGCGACTTCGAGAAACAGGGTTTTGGCACCGGCCGCGCGAACATGGTCGAAGACGGCTGCCAGCAACCTCCGCGCCGCGCCGCGGCGGCGGCGATCCGAGCGGACGGCCAGGGTGATGAGTTCGGCCTCGTCGGCCACCACCCGGCAAACCGCGAGGCCCGCGTCCGCGCCCTCGGCCTGAAGCAGCAAGCCGGCCACGCCGGGCGAAGCCAGCAGTTCGGCCATGTCCTGTCGCGTCCAGGCACGCTCGCCGAACGGCACGAAAGCCTCTGCATGCAAGGCGGCGGCGCGATCGAGGTCGAGTGCGCCCAAGGGATGCAAGACGGCGGACGCGGCCATTCAATCGACGGTCCTGCGCGCGCCGTCCGGCAGGGTGACACTGACACCGCGCAGATATAGCGGTCTCGGCAAGCCTTCGCTTTCGTTCCGCTCCCGCCAGGCATCGACCCCCAGGGCAAGGCCCAGACGCGCGACGACGACGGGATCCACGGAAACGACTTCGGCGGTGGCATCGATCCCGGCCGCGGCCAATTGCGCCGCGAGCGGACCAACGTCGGGACCTACGATCACCGAAGCCTTGCCGCGCAGGCGTTCTGCCAGCCCGGTCGCCGTGGCTGCGAAAGGCGCCGCCTCCTCGCCGATCGAGCAGAACCAGTCGCCGAGGCGGCTGTCGATGGCGGCAACGATGAGCCGGCTGCGAGTCACTGCCTGCATATGCAGGACCGACGTGGTGACAAGGCCGGCCAGCGGCACGCCGAGCCCGACAGCAAGGCCACGCGCGGCAGCAAGGCCCACCCGGACGCCGGTGAAGCTTCCCGGGCCGACGGTCACGGCGATCAGCGACACGTCGCTCCGGCTTTGTCCGCTAGCGCGCAGAACCGACGCCACGGCCGGCAGGAGCCGCGCCGCCTGATCGCGTCCCTCCTCACGCAGCGACGCCAGGCAGATGCCGTCACGCACCAGCGCCACGCCAAGACCGCTGACGGCACAATCGAGGCCGAGCACGAGTGTCATGCCTGGCTCATTGCCTTCTGGTCCGCCTACCTCTGGCGCTCGCTCGGGCGGCTGGGCATTCTTGGGTCATGAAACTCGATCTGGTTGCGATCGCCCCGCCCGATTTCGATGTCGACGTGACGCTGGCCTATGCGACCGATGCCAATCTAACGGGGCGCCCGGTCTACCGGAATGCCGAATGCTGGCTGCATCGCGAGGCAGCGGAAAAGCTTGCCGCGGCCGTGGCGCTGGCCCGGCCACTCGGCCTCAGGCTCCGGATCTTCGATGCCCTGCGGCCGGTCGAGGCCCAGTGGGCATTGTGGAACGTCAATCCCGATCCGGAATTTCTGGCCGACCCGCGTCGCGGTTCGCCGCATTCGCGCGGCGTGGCCGTCGACCTCAGCCTGTTGGATCATGGCGGCCACGAGCTCGACATGGGCACGGCCTTCGACGCTTTCACGCCGCTGTCGCATCACGGCCGAACGGACGTTTCCGCCGAAGCGCAGCGCAACCGGCTGCTGCTGATGGGCCTGATGACTGCTGCCGGCTGGGACTTCTACCGCAACGAATGGTGGCACTATCAGCTGTTCGATGCCCGGCGCTATCCGCTGGTCAGCGACGCCGACCTGCCGCGCCCGATGATGTAACTCAGCCCGATGATGTAACTCAGAAGGTCGAGAGCCGGGACTTGTCGAAATCGCCGAGTTCGTTCTCGCGCATGATCTGGCGCACGAACTGCACGTAGCCCTGGCCACGCTCGGAATAGCGCAGCAGCGTGCCGATCAGGCGATAGCCCTCGGGATGCTCGCCACGCTCGCGCATGGCGGCGCGTTCGGAGCGAAAGCTGGCATAGGCCGGATGGGTATTGAGGTTGGTGATGTAGGCGTCGGTCGCCTCGCCGACATCCGTGAACGGCTGCGGCATGCCAGCGCCGGGCTTCCAGGGCACGGACACGCTGTGCCGCCCCCCGGCCTGGATCTGGCCGAACAGGGCATTGCCGTTGCGTGCGGCGAACGACGTGCCCCAGCCCGACTCGACGCCGGCCTGGGCGATCGCCATCGACGGCGGAACAATATCGACGCGGCGCACCAACTCGTCGAGCTTGTCGACCGACGATTCGTAGCGGTCGGCCAGGTCCTCGAGCCAGATGCGCTCGATCGGCGTCATCCGGAGGGGGGCCGCCGCGATCTTGTCGCGCAGGTAGAGGAGCTGTTCGCGATCTGCGAGCACGCGCTGGTTGACCTCGAGGACCACCGGCAGGATCGCGGTGATGAACAGCGATTTGCGCTCATTGCCATCCTTGGTGTTGAGGTCGCCCGGTACCCGGTCGACCTTGAGCGGCGGCACGGCTTCGCCCAGCCGAACCTCGGTCAACGTGTAGGAGACGTCACGGAACAGGCCGGCGAGTTCGTCGGCGGTACGCGGGCTGATCGACCGCAGCTGGACCTGCCGGCGGACGGCATTACCGGGAGCCGCGAAGCGCCCATGCCCGAAGGTGATCTCGCGGGTCGTGAAGTGAGGCCAGTCGTCGGTCTCGTTCGTGTCGTGGCGCACGAATGTCAAGGCCGCGGGTTGCGCGTCCATGGCGAGGAATGCCGGCTGCTCGGGCGACGCGGCACTCGCAGTCCCGATCGGCGCGAAGGACAGGTACGGCGCGACATCGACGGTCGGCAGCGGCTCGCTCAGGCCCACGCCCGTGGCGATCATGACGGCCCACGCCGTCGGAAAAGCATATCGACGCCCGCGTTCGACCGCGGGCCGGACTGACAACTTCATTCCACACTCTTCGTTTCGTTGGCTCGAACGAACGACCCCCACACACGCTCCCCACGGAACGTGATGCAGTACCGACGCTGTACGCTTGAGCGAAAGGCGGCCTACTGGGCCGCCTGAACTTCCACCACTTCTGGCACGTAGTGCTTCAGAAGATTCTCGATTCCCATCTTGAGCGTGGCCGTCGAGCTGGGGCAGCCGGAGCAAGCCCCCTGCATGTGGAGATAGACCACGCCGTCCTTGAAATCCTGAAACACGATATCGCCGCCGTCCTGGGCAACCGCCGGACGGACACGTGTATCGAGCAATTCCTTGATCTGGGCGACGATCTCATCATCTTCAGCCGCGACCGCGCCCGTCTCGGCGCTATCGGTCACCACCGGGTCGCCCGAGGTGTAATGTTCCATAATGCCGCCCAGGATGGACGGCTTGAGGATCTGCCAATCCTGGTTCGCCGACTTCGTGACGGTCACGAAGTCGGAGCCGAAGAACACGCGCTCCACACCCTCGATCGCAAACAGCCTCTTGGCCAACGGCGAAGGCAGGGCGGTATCGGCGGCCGCAAAATCCATCGTGCCCTTCTCCATGACCACGCGGCCGGGGAGGAACTTCAGGGTCGACGGATTGGGCGTCTGCTCGGTCTGGATAAACAAACCTAATCTCCTTCATCGAACGCTTGGCGGTGGAACCGCTCGGCATCGCTCAGGCTGGGAACGGGACGTCTCCGCCCCCAATCGGTACCCCGGACGTAGGAACCGGCGTCCAGCCGATCAAGGTGATTCTTAACTGCAGCTGTATAAATATTATGGAATATTTAATTATTAATTATATATATCAGATAGATAATTGATCTTGCTTGCGTCCAATAAAATCATAGTCCTCCAACACAAAGCCTGATTTCCAGACACCCGTTGACACAACGCCGCGGTAACTGCGCGCATGGTCTATGAGATTGCGTCGATCTCGGCCTCGGTGAGGGCACCTGGAACGATGGTCAGTGGAATTCGGAGCTGACCACCGAGTTTGCCGGTCAACGCCGTGACCAAGGGGCCTGGCCCTTCGCCGCTCGATGCACTGCCCAGCACCAGAACCGAAATCGAGCGATCCTCGGCAACCAGCTTGAGCAACTCGTCCCGGCTCTTACCTTCCCTGATATGAATGGTCGGCGGCTGGCCGGTCAGGGTGGCCGCCGCATCGGCATGCTTGGCCACCACATCCTCGGCCTGCTGGCGGGCTTCCTGGCGCATCAGGTCGACGACCGCCCCCCATTGCTGGCCCTCGGGCGGATCCATGACATAGAGCATGGCGACCCGCCCGCCGGTCCGCTTGGCCCGGCGACAGGCATATCTCAGCGCATTGCGCATTTCCGGACTCTCGTCGACGACGACCAGGAAAACGCGCTCTTCGGGCCGGATGGACTGCTCGCTCACACTCATGGTCGGCTCCCTTCCGTTACAGACGCCGCATGATCGCGCCGCCCAGCCAGCCGGCGAAGAGCGCCATGATGACGGCGCCCAGACCATAGAGCGCGCCGTCGTGGCTGGCCCATCCCGCCAACTGGGCGCTGAATCCCACCTTGCCAACCGGTAGCGGCCGCGACACCGCGGCGACGATCTTGCCATCGCGCAGCAGGTAGGCCTTCACCTCGTAGATCCCCTCGGGCAGTCGGGACGGAAATGGCAGGTCGACGCGAAACAGCCTGCCGGCCTGCACCGTGACCTGGCCGATGGCCGCGGGATAGAGCCCTTCCCGGCGCTTCACCTCGACCAGGCCGGCGCGGAACTTCGCCATCTCGGCCGCCACGCGCGAACCGACCGGCTTGACGGTCGACATCCGGTCCTCGAGCGACAGGATCTCGCCGCCGGCGCCTCGAGCCAGCAGCCGCTGCAGCGGCTGGCTGGCGGCAATTGCGTAGTAGGCGGGCACATCGTCGAACGACTGGCGTCCGGTATTGAGCCACAGGCCGAGGAAGCGTTCTTTGCGCAACACCGTCTCGCGCGCTTCGGGGCCGACCACGACCACAACCACTTCGCCGGGCGGATCGAACATGCCGAACATCAGGATGCTCTCGCCCTGGAACGCCGAGGTGATCGACACCCGGGCGCGCGAGAGGTCGACAACCAGGTCGGGCGTTGCAGATCCAGCGGGCACCGACGGCGGTGGCCCCGGCAGGCCGGAAGGTGGGGGCTCGACACGAGGTCCCTGGGCATGCGCGCCGGCCATCCAGGCAAGGCCCGCCACGAGCGCGATCAGCAGGCGTCTCACGGCTGCACCTCGCGGATGCCAAGCGAGAAGGGCGAACTAGGCGTGCGCAGGAGTTCGGTCAGCAGTTCGGCCGCCACCGCCAGGATCAAGACCGACATCAACCCGCGCAGCACAACGCCCGGCAGCTTGGCCGCGATCCGCGACCCGATCGGCGCACCCACCACACCGCCCAGGATCAGCAGCAGCGCCAGCACGACGTCCACCGTGCCGTTGGTCGTGGCCTGGAGGAAGGTGACGTTGGCCGCCACAAACAGGATCTGGAAATTCGAGGTGCCGATGACGACGGCCGTCGGCATGCCGAGCAGGTAGATCATGGCCGGCACCAGCACGAAGCCGCCGCCGACGCCCAGGATCGCCGACAGGACGCCGATCAGGACGCCTAGGCCCAGCGGCAGCAGGGCGCTGATATAGAGCTTCGACTTATAGAACCGCAGCTTGAGCGGCAGCCGATGCACCAGATAGTGCGTATGGAGCTTGCCCCGCGGCGATTCGGGATTGCGCCGGCGCTTCACGTAAGTGCTCAGGCTTTCGGCCAGCATGAGAAGTCCGATTGCCGACAACATGACGACGTAGAGAACGGCGATGACGAAATCGATCTGGCCGATGCGCTTGAGATAGGTGAACAACCAGACGCCGGCCGACGAGCCGACCATGCCGCCCAGCAGCAGCACCAGCCCCATGCGCAGATCGACATTGCCGCGGCGCCAGTGGACCTGCAGCGACGACACGGAATTGGCGACGACCTGGTTGGCCTGGCTGGCGACCGCGACGGCCGGCGGAATGCCGACGAAAATCAGCAGCGGCGTGGCCAGGAACCCGCCGCCGACCCCGAACATGCCGGCGAGCAGACCCGCCGCCGCCCCCAATCCGAGCAGGACGAACACGTTCATCGACTGCTCGGCAATGGGTAGATAGATCTCCACTGCGCCGGCCTACTTCAGCAGGATGTTGCTGATTTCGCGCAACTGGGTGCGCGCCCGCAGCAAGTAGAAGCCCTGCGCGAGAAGGTGATTGGGAACCAGCAGCCCGTCGGGGTAGCCGTTCCAGACGACCCACGGCTGGAGGTCGGCGGCCAGGCGGAACGTCTCCACCGTGCCGTTCCAGGCGTTCGTCAGCCCCTTCTCGCGGATGATGCTCTCGAAGTCGACACCCAACTCCCGTAGCAGAAGGTAGTTGGCGTAGAGCCGACCCTTGTTGAAGTAGAAGATGTCGTCGCACCTTGCATCGAACAGGTCGCCGGCCTTCTCGATGATGTGCTGGTCGATGACCGCAGAGTCCGAGCCGGTGTCATTGGCGATTCGTTCGAGCAGCGCCTGCAGATTGTCGGCGCGGCGTTCGAACACCGCCTGCCCGGCGGCGAGCCGCTTGTTGTAGGCCAGCAGCTTCTCGCGGCCGGCGCGGTACTTCTGCGCCGACGTCGCCGACGGCATCAGCGACACGCTGGGCTGCCAGACCCAGATATTGGGCTGCTCGTTCAGGAAGCCGCGCGCCTGCTCGAGGTCGCGATCGGTCTGGCTGGAACCGCGGGTGCGGCCGAGCTGGTCCATCAACTCGGTGCTGAAGCGGCCGAGCGCCGCTGCGATTCCGCGCTGGAAGTTTGGCATGTTGTCGAGCAGCCCCGAGGGCATGAAGAAGGGCTGCATCGGTGTCCAGGTATGGACGTTGACCTCGCGGTTGACGAGGTCGGCTGCAATGGCGACCGCGCGGCTTTCACCCGGCGTCACGGTGCGCGGTGCGAACTGGGGATCGTCGTCGATGTCCTCGACCACCAGCGCGCCCAACGGATAGTAGAGCAGCGCGATTACCACGGCGACGCGCCAGGCCCAGCTCCACGCCCGTCGGCCGCCCGATCCCGCAGGTCTCGGCATCGAGGGTCGGAACGCGCGCACGCGATCCCATGTCCTGCGCCATAGGGAAGGCGCTGCTGCGGGCGGCGCGCCGTGATCCGGATCGAATGTCATGGCGGACCTTACCATTCGTCTCGTGACGAAACAGGGGCGAGGACTGCTAGAGTGCCGTGTTTCTTCGTCCATGGAGATAGTGAATGGCGCTCGACCCGGAATCCCAGCGGCTGCTCGATCTGACCGCGGCGGCCAACCGCCCGGCCTGGAACACGCTCAGCCCGCAGGCGGCGCGCGACCTCTACCTGTCGCTGCGCCCACCCGCGCAGGGCCCGCGCCCCTCGGGCGTGACGGTGATCGACGGGACAATTCCCGGACCCGGCGGCGCCGTGCCGATCCGGCTCTATCGGCCCGAGGCGGCGGCGACCGGCGCGTTGCTGCCGGCGCTGGTCTTCGCCCATGGCGGCGGCTGGGTGTTCGGCAATCTCGAAAGCCACGACGTGCTCTGCGCCCGGTTTGCCCTCGACGCCGGCATCGCCGTCTGCGCCGTCGACTACCGGCTGGCGCCCGAAGCCCGCTTTCCGGGTGCCTTCGACGATGTCGTGGCGGCCCTGCAGTGGGTCCAGGTCAACGGCGCCTCGGTCGGCATCGACGCCGCCCGGCTCGCCATCGGCGGCGACAGCGCCGGTGGCAACCTCGCCGCCTCGGCCGCGATCTGGGCGCGCGACCACGGCGGACCACGGCTTCGCCTGCAATTGCTGGCCTATCCGGTCACCGACGCGGTGGCGCGCACGGATTCCTACCGCCGCTTCTACGACGGCTTCGGCCTCAATGCCGAGACCATGGAGTGGTTTTTCGATCACTACACGCCCGACAAGGCGAGCCGTGGCGACTGGCGGGTGTCGCCCCTGCGCGCCGCCTCGCTGGCCGGCCTGCCGCCAGCCCTGGTGATCACCGCCGGCTACGACCCATTACGCGACGAAGGTCGCGCCTATGCCTGGCGGCTGCAGCAGGAGGGCACGATGGCCGACCTCGTCGAGCTCGGCGGCATGCTGCACGGCTTCCTCAGCGCGCCGATGCTGCTACACGGCGCGCGCCGTGGTGCCGCCATCTGTGCCGCGGCGTTGCGTGAGGCATTGGTGCTGCGAACGCAGTGAACCCCTCGGCCTCTCCCGGCGCCTCGCCCATCAGCATGGCCCTGCCGGGACTGGTCATCGCCTTCGGCATGATCGGCGATACGCTGCTCTATGCCGTACTGCCGCTCTATCATGAGGACTTCGGCCTCAGCCTCGTCATGGTCGGCGTCCTGCTGTCGCTCAACCGCTGGATCCGCCTGTTCGCCAACTCCGGCGTGGCGGCCATCGGCGAGCGTATCGGGCCGCACACGCTGATGGTGGCGGCGGCCGTCGGCTCGGCCGTTTCGACGACGCTCTACGGCCTGGCCGAAAGCTCCGCCGTCCAGATCGCCGCCCGGATCCTGTGGGGTATCTCCTATGCCTCGCTCAATCTCGCGACGCTGGCCTATGCCGTCAGCGACCGCGCCAACGCCGGCAAGCGCGTGGGCACAAGCCGCGCCGCCATCGGCCTGGTCCAGGCGATGTCGCTGGTCGGCGGCGCCTGGATCGTCCTGCAGGTCGGGCCGCGCTCGGTCTTCCTGATCTTCGGCGCGCTCACCCTGGTGTCGCTCGCCGCCGCGCTCCTGCTGCCACGCCTGCCGGCCGAACCCGCGACGCATCACAAGGGCTTCCGCCTGCCCGTCCCGCACCGGCTCGAAATCTGGGGCTTCGTGATGGGCTTCTCCGGCGACGGCGTGTTTCTGCTCACGCTCGCCTTCCTGCTGAAGGACTCCGTCACCTCGGTGGCGGCCGTCATGGCGACGGCGTCGCTGCTGGCCTTGCGCTGGCTGGTCGAGATCACGACCGGACCGCTCGGCGGCTGGATCGGCGACCGCTTCGGCGCGCGGCGCATCGCGATCGTGAACGCCACGGTTCTGGTCGCGGGCTTCGTGCTGATCGCGCTCGGCCGCGACGTGACCGGCGCGCTGCTGGTCGTGTTGAGCCGCGGCATGTTCAACACCCTGATCCCCGTCCTGGTGATCGAGCGCGGCCAGGGAAGCGTGCTGTCGAGCCAGGCGAGTTATTCGACCTGGCGCGACTTCGGCGCCGCCGTCGGCCCGCTCAGCGCGCCCTGGCTGTTCCTCAATGTCGCCCAGGGACCGCTCTATGGCGCGCTCGCCGCGGCGATGGGCCTTGGCGTCTATTTCTGCCTGGCCCGACGCTGAAAGCGGACCATTTCCAGCGTCTTTTCCGGACACGAGTTGTCCGAGATGTGTCTGTCCGGAAATTCGGAAATCGCCGGCCCGCTTGAACCAAACGATTCTTTTCAACGCAGGCCCGATCGTCGGACCTGTCTGAAAAATCGGCCGCCGAAAGATCCTCTCCGGACATGAAACCGCCCGGCGGATTTCTCCGTCGGGCGTCTCCCATCATGGCCGGAATACTAGCAAAAACCTGCTGAACTTGCAACTTTCACATACTTCCGTATTGCTTGCATATGGAAGTATACCGGCCTATATACCTGCCATGACCAATCCTTCCTTCTCCGCCGTCCTCAACCTCCTCGGCACCCACGCCCGTCTCGACGAGCGCTTCGACCATTCGCTTGGCGTCCTGCACGGCCTGTCGCTGAAGGAGACGCTGCTGCTGATGCACCTCGAACGCTCGCCCGGGACGCGGCTGAGCCGCGTCGACCTGTCCAAGCGTCTGCATGTCAGCCCGTCGACGGTCACGCGCATGTGCGCCCCGCTCGAGAAGCGCCTCGTGGTGAGCCGCGAACCCGACGCGCGCGACGCACGCCTGGCCTACGTCGTGCTCACCAAGGCCGGACAGCAGCTCATAACCAACGCAAGGGCCACACTCGAGGGCCTGTCCGCCGACGTCTTTCGCGACCGCTGGACCAAGCCGGAGATCGCCTCGCTGGCCGACCTGCTCGGCCGCCTGACGGCGGGCCAGCCCAGCGAACTCGCCTAGAGTTAGCGGAAAACGTCCTTGCGCTGGCGGACCTCGGCGAACAC
>CAMAYC010000051.1 GCA_945862125.1 Reyranella massiliensis 521 | reverse complement strand
CGGCTGACCCAGATCGATGGCGCGATGCCGAGGCTCACCGAAATTCCCGCGGGCTGCGCCTTCAACCCGCGCTGCCTGGAACGCGGACAGCGCTGCCTGGTCGAACGCCCCAATTTGATGGCGGCCGGCGCCAGTCGGGCGGCCTGCTGGCTGCATGACCGCGGCGGCGTCGGCGCACCGGTCCTGAAGGAGACGGTCGATGCCTGACGGCGCCGGCACTTCGTTCGTCCGAATCGCGGGACTGAAGCGCTACTTCGACGTCTCGGCGCCGTGGCTGGTGCGCACCATCGAGGGCCGGCCGCGCCAGATCGTCCAGGCCGTCGACGGCATCGACATCGAGATTGCCAAAGGCGAGACCTTCTCACTGGTGGGTGAGTCGGGCTGCGGCAAGTCGACGGTGGCGCGTCTGGTGGTCGGGCTCTATCCGCCGACCGCCGGCTCGATCGAGTTCGACGGCAACGACATGGCCGGCCGGCACAGCCGGTCCGACATGGCGGCGCTGCGCCGGCGCATGCAGATGATCTTCCAGGATCCGTTCGCCAGCCTCAATCCGCGCTGGCGCGTGTTCGACATCATCGCCGAGCCGATCCGCGCCTTTGGCCTCTCCAAGGACAAGGCCGACCTAGAGAAGCGCGTGGGCGATCTTCTGCGCCAGGTGCGTTTGGCACCGGTCGACGGCCGCAAGTTCCCGCACGAATTCTCGGGCGGCCAGCGCCAGCGCATTTCGATCGCCCGGGCTCTCGCCAGCCAGCCGGAATTCCTGGTGTGCGACGAGCCGACTTCGGCACTCGACGTCTCGGTGCAGGCCCAGATCCTGAACCTGATGGTCGACCTGCAGCGCCGCTTCGGCCTCACCTATCTTTTCATCTCGCATAATCTGGCGGTCGTCTATCACATCTCGACGCGCGTCGGCGTGATGTACCTCGGCCGCCTGGTCGAAGTAGCGCCCACGGAGACTCTGTTCACGCGACCGAAGCATCCCTACACGCGGATGCTGCTGGACACGATCCCGGACCTCGACATGACCGGCCGCCAGCGCACGCCTGTTGCCGGCGAAGTGCCAAGCCCGATCAACCCGCCGTCGGGCTGCACCTTCCATCCGCGTTGCCCCTTCGCCAACGAACGGTGCAAGGTGGAGCGTCCGGCAGCGCTCGCGATCGAAGGCGGGACCGTGGCCTGCCACGCGATCGAGGAAGGGCGCCTCCCCATCGAGGACCGAGTCTACGTCGCGAACAGCTGACGAGGCTAAAATCTTCTTGCATGTACCGTGATGTGCATGGGTGCATGTCGAGTGCGCTTGACCCGTCATGAGGGTGCCGTACGATCCGCGACCTTATTCGTTGGAGAGCCCGGATGCCGGTCATTAACCGCATAGCGTCGTTTCACAAGGACATGACCGCCTGGCGCCACGACATCCATAGCCATCCCGAGACAGCCTTCGAGGAAGTGCGGACGGCCGACGTCGTCGCCGAGAAATTGAAGTCGTTCGGCCTCGAAGTTCATCGTGGGCTCGCCAAGACCGGTGTCGTGGGCGTGCTGCGCTCGGGCACTTCGAAGCGGGCGATCGGCCTGCGCGCCGACATGGACGCGCTCGACGTCCACGAGACCAACCAGTTCGATCACAAGTCGACGATCCCGGGCAAGATGCACGCCTGCGGCCATGACGGCCATACCGTGATGCTGCTGGGCGCGGCCAAGTACCTGGCCGAGACCAAAAACTTCGATGGCACGGTCTACTTCATCTTCCAGCCAGCCGAAGAGAACGAGGGCGGCGGCCGGGTCATGGTGGAAGAGGGGCTGTTCGAGAAGTTCCCGGTCGACGGCGTCTACGGCATGCACAACATCCCGGGCATCCCGGTCGGCCGCTTCGCGGTGCGGCCGGGGCCGATGATGGCCGCCTACGACATCTTCGAGGTCGTGGTGAAAGGGGTGGGTGCGCACGGCGCCATGCCGCATCACGGCATCGATCCGGTGGTGGTGGGCGCCCATATCGTGACGGCGCTGCAGTCGATCGTGGCGCGCAACGTCGATCCGATGGACACGGCCGTGGTCTCGACCACCCAGATCCATGCCGGCGACACCTGGAACGTCATCCCGCAGGAATGCGTGCTGCGCGGTACGGTCCGCACCTTCAAGAAGCCGGTGCAGGACATGATCGAGCGGAACATCGAGAAGGTTTCGCGCAACGTCGCGGCGGGCTTCGGCGCCGAGGTCGTCAAGTGGCGCTACGAACGGCGCTATCCGGCGACGGTGAACAGCCCGCAGGAGACGGAGTTCGCCGCCCACGCGGCGGCTGCCCTGGTCGGCCTCGAAAACGTCAACCGCAACCCGACGCCTGCCATGGGCAGCGAGGATTTCGCCTGGATGCTGCTCAAGCGGCCTGGCTGCTACATCTGGATCGGCAACGGCGACGGTGCGGGAAGTTGCATGGTCCACAACCCGGGCTACGACTTCAACGACGAGATCCTGCCGATCGGCGCCTCGTACTGGGCCACCCTGGTCGAGCAGCAGCTCGCTCGGCAGGCCGTACCGCAGGCGGCGGAATAGGCGTCGGTCGGTAACGGCGCGCGGCCGTCGTCTGTGATGGCGCATCCCTACGAGCATGAACGGATAGGCTTGGCGACGATCCACGGCAAGGAGTGTGCGATCGCGCCGCCGTTTCGCCGCCTCTTGGGCGCGGAAATCGTAGTCGCCCCCGATCTCGACACCGACACGCTGGGGACATTTTCCGGCGAGATCGCCCGGCCGGGTCCCATCGTCGAGACCTGCGCGATCAAGGCCGAACTCGCCTTCCGCACCCTTGATGTCGACTGTGCGATCGCCAGCGAAGGCAGTTACGGCCCGATCGACCGCGTGCCGTTGAAGCCCGCCGGTGTGGAGGTGATGGCCTTCATCGACCGCCGGCGCGGGATCAAGATCATCGAGACCCTTGCCACCCACCGGACCAACTGGCGCTTGATGCGCTTCAAGGCCGGCGATCCGGCGGCCGCGGCAGCCGTAACGGCGCTGGGCTTTCCCGAGTACGGCGTGTTCGTGATCGCCAGCAGCGACGCCAGTCAGCCGATCAAGGGGCTGACCCGGCTGGACGAAGTTTTGTCGGCGATCGACCGGGAAGCGAATCGCTCGGACGACGGGCTGGCGATCGTGATCGCCGACATGCGGGCGCATCGCAATCCGACGCGCATGAAAGTGCTGCGCGCGCTCTCCTGGAAGCTCGCCAAGAGACTGCATTGTCTCTGCCCGGCCTGCGGTGCTCCCGGATTTGGGCACATCGACTCGAGGCGTGGCCTGCCTTGCGAGGCCTGCAGCGAGCCGACGCACTGGATCGATTTCGAGATCGATGGCTGCGCCGCCTGTGGCCATACCGTCGCGCGACCGCGCAAGGACGGCCGCAGGACTGCGTCGAAGCTCTCCTGCGTAACCTGCCGCGGCGCCTAGCCGGCAGCCGCAGCTGGGGGCAGCGCTTTCGTCATGAAGATGCACCCTGAAAACAACAAAGCCGCCCGTAGGCGGCTTTGTGCCGACTCCCGTCGATCCTACGGGCCGCAATTCACCAGAACAGGAACGATCCCGGTGGCGGTTACGGTGAAGGTCGTCGGTGTCGTAATGGTGGACTTCACGTAATCACCTCCTTTCGAAATTGATGGGACCTCAGCCTCGCACAGTCGGGGCGGGCGGTAAAATGAATTGCCTCCGGGTCAGCCCGCGATGTCCGTTGCCAGATGGAACAGGCAGTCGCCGCGCTCGCAGCGCGCGGGCACGCGCTTGCAGAGGACCAGGCCGTCGCGCTTGAAGGTCAGCAGATCGGGCTCGCGCCACGGCGTGTGGTGGAAGTGGATGCGTGCGGCCGGCTGCCCCGCCTTGACCTCGGTGCCGAGGTCGACCAGCGGTTCGAACAGGCCGCTGTCGGAGGCGTAGACGTAGTAGTCGTCGCCACCGATCTCGGTGAGCCGTGTCGGCGTGCCCGCCGGAACGGGGCCCTGCAGCAGGCCGACATGGGCGAGCACGCGCCGCATGCCATCCTGCGCCACCTTCAACGAGGCGGGTGTCACCAACCCGCCGCCGCCCAACTCGGTGCCCATCGACACCACGCCTTGGCGATACGAAGCCGAGGTGAACGTGCGGCCGCCCCCCTGTGGTGCCCCCGAGACGTAGCTCACCGGCGCGCCGAAGGCTTTCAGCAGGCCCACGACCTTCTTCATGCGCTCGGCATCGTCATGGCGAGGTGCCAGCGCGCTTGGAATGTAGGTGAGGGAGCTGCCACCGGAGTGGAAGTCGAAGCTATAGTCGAAGCCCGGCAGCAGGGCGTGCTCGATCCAGTAGGCGATCTGCTGGGTGATCGTGCCGTCAGCGTCGCCGGGAAACGAGCGGTTGAGATTGCCGTCGTCGATCGGCGAGGTCCGCTGCCCGGCCATCGCCGCTGGAAAATTGGCCGACGGCAGAATGACCAGACGGCCCTTGATGTCCTTGGGCTCGATGCTGCGGATCAGGTTGCCGAGCCCGATCTGGCCCTCCCATTCGTCGCCATGATTGCCGGCCTGCATCAGGACGCTGGGACCGTCGCCGTTCTTGATGCGCACGATCGGTATCGGGATCCAGCCATAGGCTGAACGGTGCACCGAATGCGGCACGCGCACGAAGCCGGTCGCCTTGCCCTCGGCGGTGAGGTCGATGTCGGCCGACAGCCGGCTCATGGCTGTGAAATCGGTGGGGGTGACAGCCTTGGTCATTGCTAACGCCTTTCGCTACGGGGATCGAGTGCATCCTGCAGGCCGTCGCCGACGAAATTGAAGGCGATCACCGTGAGGAAGATCAGCAGGCCGGGCCACAGGGCAAGCATGGGGGCCTGCTGCAGGAGCTCCTGCGCGCCGGTCAGCATGTTACCCCAGCTCGCCGCTGGCGGCTGGGTGCCGAGGCCGAGAAACGACAGGGTCGATTCGAACAGGATGAGGGCGCCGACCGACATGGTGGTGGCGACCACCAGCGAACCGGCGGCGTTCGGCAGGATGTGGCGGAACATGATGCGGCCTGGCCGCGCGCCCAGTGCGCGGGCGGCGCGGGTAAAGTCGCGCGCCTTGAGCGACAGCGTCTCGGCACGCACCAACCGCGCCACCGTCGTCCAGCCGGTCAACGCCACGATGACGACGATGCGATAGAGCGAGAAGGTCTCGGACTGGGCGATCTCGGCCGGTATGCCGATCTTGCGCGGGTCGATGGCGGCCAGGACGATCAGGAGCGGCAGCAGCGGCAACGAGATGACGCCGTCGGTGAGCCGCATCAGGAAGCTGTCGAGGCGGCCGCCGAGGTAACCCGCCAGGACCCCGATCAGGGCGCCCAGGACGGCCGAAAGCACGGCGCCGGAGAGACCCACCAGCAGCGACACGCGCCCGCCGTCCAGCAGGCGCTGGAAGAGATCGCGCCCGAGGTCGTCGGTGCCCAGCCAATGCTCGGCCGAGGGCGGCTCGAAACGGCGGAAGAGGTCGGTCGCGGACGGATCGATCCCGCGCAGATCCGCGATCAGCGGCGCGCAGAGTGACAGCACAAGGAGAACGGCCAGGAAGATGAGGGACGTGCGCGCAAGATGGTGGCGCATGAGCTGGGTCCAGGCCCGATGGCGCGGGCTCTCCACCGTCACGCCGCGTCTCCCGTGATCGACACGCGCGGATCGACCCAGACATAGGCGAGGTCGGCCGCCAGGTTGCCGGCGATGGTGGCGAGCGTAGCCATCAGCAGGCCGACGAGCGCCAGGTTGTAGTCGTTGTCGAGAATCGCCTGGTAGATCGCCTTGCCCATGCCGGGCCAGGCGAACATCGTCTCGGTGATCAGGGCGCCTGAGACCAGGCCGCCGAACGAGAGCGCCAGCACGGTCAGCACGGGCGCCAGCGCGTTGGCGAAGGCGTGGCGCCACAGCACCGTGGTCTCGGACGCGCCCTTGGCGCGGGCGGTGCGGATATAGTCCTGGCGCAGGATCTCGATCATGGCGCCGCGCATGAATCGCGTGTAGGCGCCGATCTGGACCAGGGTAAGCGTGACCACGGGCAGTGCCAGATGGCGGAGCTGGTCGACAAGCGTGGTTGCCCAGGGTGTTCCGGGCCGCACATCGGCCATGCCGCCCGCCGGCAGCCAGCCGAGGAACACCGCGAACAGGGTGATGAGCAGCAGCGCCAGCCAGAACGGCGGCGCCGAGATGCCGGCGAAACAGAGCAGGTTGATCAGGTAGTCGGCGCGGCTGCGCGGGCGTTGGGCGGCCCAGATGCCGAGCGGGAGCGCGATCGCCGTCGCCAGCACGAAGGCGGTGCCGGCGAGCAGCAGTGTGTTCAGCAGTCGCGGCCACAGGACAGCCAGCACCGGCTGGCCGAACGAGCGCGAATAGCCGAAGTTGCCCTGCAGCGCCTGTGCCGCCCAGGCGAGGTAGCGCTCGAGCAGCGGCTTGTCGAGGCCGTACATGGCGCGCAGGCGGGCCGCGTCCTCGCTCGTCATCTGCGGATCGCCGGAGATCATCATGTCGATGGGATCGCCCGGCATCAGGCCGATCAGCACGAAGACCACCAGGCTCATCAGTGCCATGATGATGGCCGTCTGAACGGCACGCGCGGCCAGGTAGCGGCTCATGCCGTCATGCCGTGGCCTAGTTCTCCCAGCGCCACTGCTCGACCCACAGAGTCGAGCTGTTGAGGGTGCCGGTCGGTGTCACGCCCTTGAGCGCCTTGGGGATCACGAACGGATCGACCCGGAAGAACAGTGGCAACGACGGCAGGTCGTCGGCGGCGAGACGCTGGATTTCGGCGAACAGCGCGCGCCGCTTGTCGACATCGAGCTCGCGCTCGGCGGCATCGAGCGCCTTGTCCATCTCGGGATTGGCGTAGCCAGGATAGTTCTGGCCACTCCAGGCGTTCTCGGCCGACGGGATCTCCTTGGAGTGCAGCGACGAGCGCGGCACGCCCTCCGGCCGCTGGACCCAGGCATACATGCCGAGGCCGCTGTAGGTGCGGCGGCCCATCGCCTCGAAGAAGATGCGCGGCGGCTCGGCCTTGATGCGGACTTCTACGCCGACCTGGCGGAGCTGGCTCTGGATCACCTGGGCCACCAGTTCGCGAACCCGGTTGCCGGCCGTCGTGCCGAGTTCAATCGACAGCCGGTCACCGGCGGCATTCTGGCGAACGTTGTTGCGGAGGGTTGCGAACCCGGCCTCGTCCAACAGCTTCTTCGCCGCGGCGGGATCGTAGCCGTACTGCCGAGCTGCCGGGCTGAACATGGGATCGAGTTCGCTGATGCCGCCATGCGCGATCGGCTGCTTGCCGTCGAACAGCTTCTCGGAGATCGCCTTCCGATCGATCGCGAGTAGCAGCGCCTGGCGCACACGCCGATCGGCCAGCAGCTTGTTGTCGAGATTGACGTCGATGTGTTCCCAGATCAGAGCCGGCTTGTAGACCACGTTGTACTTGGTCCCGTGACGCTTCTCGAAGGCGATGGCCTGGTCGAGCGAGAGGCCGAGTTCGCCCAGCACATAGTCGACACTGCCCGACAGAAGATTGGCTTCGAGCGCTGCCGTGTTCTCGATGATCTTGATGACGATGCGCTTGAAGCCCGGCTTCTGGCCCGTCCATGTCGGGTTCTGTTCGAGGGCAATGCGGCTGCCCGGAACGATCTCGACGATGCGGTAGGGACCGAACGCGAGGGCGGGATTGGTCGAGTTGGTATCGTAGGCCGTCTTGTTGCGATATTCGGCCGGGTTGGCGTCAAAGATCGGCTTCTCGATATGGGCCGGCAGCAGCAGGAAGCCGATGCTGTTGTAGTCGAAGGTGACACGGTCGATCGTCATGGTGAAGCGACGGTCGTCCTTCACGTCGAGCTTGATCACGCGCTTGTAGCCCTCGGAGGAGGCGACTCCCGACAAAGGGTGCTTGCCGACCTCGAGGGTGAAGGCAACGTCCTTCGATGAAACCTGCGTGCCATCGCCCCAGCGCAGGTCGCGCAACTCGACGTCGACCTCCATGCCTTTCTTGCCATCCGGCAGGTCGATCACCCGTGCCCTGCCGTTCTGCAGGGTCGGCAGTTCGGTGCAGGCGAGGCAGACCAGCTTCCAGTCCGCGTCGTAGGCGGTGAGCGGCCGCGCGGTCATGTTGGCGACCAGCGACTTGGCCAGCATCGAGCTGATCAGCGGATTCCAGGTGCCCGGCGTCTGGGTCATGGCGAGCACCAGATCGTCCTTTGCCCATGCTCGATTGCCGGCGAGCGGGGCGAGAGCGCAGATTGTCAGGAGGGCAGAAAAAATGCGGCGGATCATGTCCGCCGCACCGTAGCAAAGAGCGGGCTAGCGGCCCAGCATCGACCGTGGCGCCGGCGGACGGCCGCCGTGATTGGCCGACCATTGCTCGGGCGCCTCGAGGAAGGACCGCGTTTCGTTGAGGCCGCGCTCGTCGAAGTACTTGTGCTTCTGCGCCGCTTCCAGGGCATCCCACCACGTCGCCAGGGCATGAAGCTTCACGCCGCCCGCCGCCAGCATTTCGACGCTCTGGGGGAAAATCCCGTAATGGAAGATCACGAAGCAGTCCGTGACCTTGGCCTCGGCCTTCTTCAGCGCTTCGATGAAGACCAGCTTGCTGCCGCCGTCGGTGGCCAGATCCTCGACCAGCAGCACGCGCTTGCCGGGCTTGAGGTCGCCTTCGATCTGGGCCATGCGGCCGAAACCCTTGGGCTGCTTGCGCACGTAGATCATCGACTTCTTGGCCAAAGCCGCCAGGAAGGCGGCAAACGGGATGCCGGCGGTCTCGCCGCCCGCTACCACGTCGATCTTGTTCCAGCCGATGGTCTTGTCGATCATCTTGAACGCGTGCTGCATGATCTTGGCGCGCGCTTCCGGGAACGAGATGATCTTCCGGCAATCGATATAGACCGGGCTCGCCCGGCCTGAGGTGAAGATGTACGGATTGTCGGGGCGGCAGTGGATCGCCTCGATTTCCAGCAGCAGGCGTGCAGTATCCCGCGCTTCCAGCGTGCCGCTGGCCTTGGCCGAAATACCCTTGCCGTTCAACTTGTTGGCCGGCTTTTCCACAGAAGTGGAACCGGTCGATTTGGCTTTCTTCTTCGTCGCCATGCTGCTTTTTCCCCCCGCGGCTTGCGACAAAATGACGGCCGTGTGTTTAGCGTTCATCCACAGGACCGGCAAGGGCAGCGGTGGCGAATCCGGGCTTTGACCGACTGGAATTTAGTCAGTCTCTTTAGAGGACTTATGGGAAATGCCAGCGACGGGCAGTCGCCAGCCCCGGTAGAGCGACATAAGTCGCAGAAACAAGCACAAGGCGGCCCCGAAAAGTGCCGTCGGGAGGCTGGGAAGGCCCAGCCAGAAGCCCAGGGCAATCGAGCCGGCCCCGGCAAGGGCGGCGACCGCATAGAGTTCGGAGCGAAGAACGGTCGGCACCTGGAGCGTGAGCAGGTCGCGGGCCACCCCGCCGCCGATGCAGGTGATCATTCCCATCATCGCCGCCATGACGGGGGTGAGGCCGTAGGCCAGAGCCTTTTGAGTACCGGTCACCGCGAAGAGGCAGAGGCCCGCCGCATCGAATAGCAGGACAGGCGTCTTCAACCTGGCAATCGCGTCTGAGGCGAAAAAGCCCAGCAGGCCGGCTGCAACGGTGACGGCCAGATAGCGCCAATCAGCGATGGCGGCTGGCGGCACGGCGCCGATCAGCAGGTCGCGGGCGATTCCGCCGGCGACGGCCGCGACCCAGGCGACGACCAGCACGCCGAACAGGTCGAGCCGGCGGCGAACGCCACGGGTGGCGCCGCTGATGGCGAACACGAACGTGGCGCCGAGATCCATCACGTCGAACAACATGACCGCCAGAATACAACGATTGCTGTGGCCCGCCGAGGTGCCAGAGTGCGATTGAGGGAGTTCGAATGGCCAGACTTTCCATCCAGAACTGGTGGATCTACCGCTTCGTCACCGGCCGGCGGCGCCTGTTGTTGTCGTGTGCGGCCGGGATGGTTCTGTTCCTGCTGTTGCCGCCTTCGATACGGCTACCCACCCGATTGATCCTGGCCTGGGATCTCACGGCAACGATCTACATTGCGGCCACCTTGTGGATGTTCGTGCATTCCACGGTCGACACATGCCGCAGCCACGCGGCGCTTTACGACGAGGGCGACTGGATCATCCTGCTGCTGGTGATCGCCAGCGCCGGCGCGAGCTTTGGCGCGATCTTCGCCGAACTGCCGACACTCAAGTCGCCCGACCGTTCGGTGGCGCTCGCACTCATCCTCACAGGCGCGACGGTAGCGCTTTCGTGGACATTCACCCACACTGTCTTCACACTACATTATGCTAGGGTCTACTATCGGGATGACGACGACGGGCCGGGCGGTCTCGACTTCCCCGGCGATCGGGAGCCGGACTATCGCGATTTCCTTTATTACTCTTTCGTCATCGGCTGCGCCGCCCAGACCGGCGATGTCGCGACCACGTCTATCGGCATGCGCTACCTGAGCCTGGTGCACGGCATCGTGGCCTTCACGTTCAACACCGCCATCCTCGCGCTGACGATCAACGTCGGCGCCAGCCTGTTGTCGACATGAAGCGCAGCCTTCTCGTCGAGATCGTGGCACTCGTCCTGATCGTGGGCCTCTGCCTCGGGATCGGCGCCCTGGGCGCCGCCGTCACCGCCACCAGCGTCAAGACCTGGTACGCGGCGTTGAACAAGCCTTCCTTCAATCCGCCCAACACCGTGTTCGGTCCGGTGTGGACTATGCTCTACATCCTGATGGCCATCGCCGCCTGGCGAGTATGGCGCGTCGCCGACCGGGAAACCGCGCGGAGGCCGCTGACGCTGTTCGCGCTCCAGCTTGCGCTCAATCTCGGCTGGAGCGTGACCTTCTTCGGGCTGGAGCGGCTCGGACCGTCGGTCGCGGTCATCCTGGTGCTCGAACTGGCCGTGGTGGCCACGGCGCTGGCGTTTCGCCCGATCGACAGAATCGCGGCCTGGCTCCTCGTGCCCTACGTGGCGTGGGTAGGCTTCGCTGCAATCCTCAACATCGCGATCTGGCGGCTGAACTAGGTCTCGCCGTCGTGCGTGTCGCGGCTGATCGGCGCGTGATGGCTGATCGAATCGCCGTCGTCCTTCCGCAGTTCCATGAAGACGACCGACGACAGAATCGTCATCGCGCCCAGGATGAGGAAGGCCTGCTGCACGCCGTGGATCATCGCCGGTGGGCTGGAGTGGGCGCCGTCGGGAACGAAAAAGGCTGCGATCAGGGAAGCGCCGGCGACGCCGAAGCTGATCGCCAGCTGCTGGCCGGTGGCCGCGATCGTGCTGGCGCCGCTCGTCTGCGGACCCGTGACGTCGGCATATACCAGTGTGTTCATGCTGGTGTATTGCATCGACGTGAAGAAGCCGAGGATGAAGGCCTGGACGACGATCCGCCAGACCGGCGTCTCGCTGCCGACAGTCGCAAACGACATGATCATGAGGCCGACAATGATCGTGTTGCCGACCAGCACGTTGCGGTAGCCCAGGCGTCCCAGGATCGCCGGCATGAAGGTTTTAAGGCCGATCGAGGCCACTGCCTGCGGCAGCACCAGCAGGCCCGACTGGATCGGCGAGAGGCCAAGACCGATCTGGTAGAGCAGCGGGAACAGGAACGGAATGCCGCCAAGGCCGAGGCGGGTGAAGAACCCGCCGGACACCGATGCCCGAAAAGTCCGCAGCCGGAACAGGCCGAGGTTGAGCAGCGGGAAGGCCGTCAGCGTCGCGCGGATGCCGTAGCTTGCGAGCAGGACCGCTGAGAGAGCGAGCAAGCCGAGCATCTCCGCGCTGCTCAGCGTGTTCTCGCCGAAGACTTCGAGAACATAGGACAGCAGAGCGATGCCGCCGCCGAACAGCACCAGGCCGGCAACGTCGAGGGGATGTGTCTTCTGTTCGCGATAATCGGGCAGATGGCGGCGAACGAAGTAGAGGCCGAGCAGTCCGACGGGAATGTTGACGAAGAAGACCACGCTCCAGTGCAGGTAGGTGATGATCAGTCCACCCGCGATGGGGCCGACCATGGGGCCTACCAGGCTGGGGATGGCGACGAAGCTCATGGCGCGGACGAGGTCGGCCTTGTCGTAGGTGCGGGCAAGCGTCATGCGGCCGACCGGCATCATCATGGCGCCGCCCGCGCCTTGCAGGATTCGGCACGCGACCAGCATCTCGATGCTCGTCGACAGGCCGCAGAGTACCGACCCGACTGTGAACAGGCCGATGGCGGAGGCGAAGACCGCGCGGGTGCCAAACCGGTCGGCCATCCAGCCGCTGATGGGAATGAAGACAGCCAGGCTCAGGGTGTAGCTCGCCAGCACCGACTTCACACTGAGCGGCGTCACGTCCATGGCCTTGGCGATGGCCGGCACTGCGGTGTTCAGGATGGTTGTGTCGAGCGACTGCATGAAGAACGCCACCGCGACGAGCCATGGCAGCAGCTTCTTGGTAGCGTCGTCCGCTCCGGCAGGGGGCGTCGTGGCCATATGGAGCCACTGTGGCTGCGCACATCTCTCTGTTCAATTGCAATTGATGCGCCGCTGCGGCCTAGTGCGATAGAGTCGGGTATCGAGAGGTGGTCATGCGCCGCAGAGCAATCGTTACGGGGCTTGCCGCGGCGGCTGTCGTCCTGTCCGCGGCGCCACCGTCCTTCGGTCAAGTCGATCCTTTGCCCTCCTGGAACGATGGGGCGGTGAAGAAGGCGATTCTGGACTTTGTTGGCCGAACCACCGCTGCCGGTGGGCCGGATTTCGTGCCGGTGCCCGAACGTATCGCAACCTTCGACAACGACGGCACGCTGTGGACCGAGCAACCGGTCTACTTCCAGGTCGCCTTCGCCATGGATCGCGTGAAGGCGCTGGCGCCGCAGCGTCCCGAATGGAAGACACTGGAGCCCTTCAAGTCGGTGCTGGCCGACGACAGGGCGGCTCTGGCGGGCATGAGCGAGAAGGGGCTGCTCGAGATCATGGCGGCCACGCACGCCGGTCTGACGACGGCGGAGTTCACCAAGGCCGTCGATGACTGGATCGCCACGGCGCGGCATCCGCGGTTCAACAGGCTCTACACAGACCTCGTCTACCAGCCGATGCTCGAGCTGTTGACCTACCTGCGGACCAATCAGTTCAAGACCTTCATCGTCTCCGGAGGCGGCATCGAGTTCATGCGGCCATGGACAGAGCGCATTTACGGCATTCCGCCGGAACAGGTGGTGGGCTCCTCCGGTATCACCAAGTTCGTCCTCCAGCCTGACGGCGTGCCGGTGCTGATGAAGGAGGCGAAGGTCGAATTCATCGACGACGGCCCTGGCAAGCCGGTCGGCATCAATCACTTCATCGGTCGGCGGCCGGTCCTGGCTTTTGGCAATTCCGACGGCGACCAGCAGATGCTGGAATGGACCGCCGCCGGGACGGGAGCGCGCTTCATGGGAATCGTGCATCACACCGACGCGGTGCGCGAATATGCCTACGACCGGCAATCTCCCATCGGCAAGCTGGACAAGGCATGGGATGAGGCAGTTCGCCGTAATTGGGCCATCGTCGACATGAAGAACGACTGGAAAGTGATCTATCCGTTCGAGATCAAATGATGGACGTGCTGCAGAATCCCTCCGTGACGACGGCAGACATGATCCGCATTCCCGGCGGGACCTTCCGCATGGGCTCGGACCGGCACTACGCCGAAGAAGCGCCTGCGCACACTGTCGTTGTGGACGGTTTCTGGATCGACCCGACGCCGGTCACCAACGCCCAGTTCCGCGCTTTTGTCCAGGCAACGGGGCATGTCACCTGGGCCGAGATCGCACCTGATCCCAAGGACTATCCCGGCGCGCTGCCGCGCATGTTGAAGGCCGGCGGCCTCGTCTTCACGCCACCGTCGCGCCCTGTCGATCTGCGTGACTGGAGTCAGTGGTGGCGCTTCACCTTCGGCGCCAACTGGCGCCGGCCCTACGGCAAGGGCAGCCATATCGGCGGCCTCGACGACCATCCCGTGGTGCAGATCGCCTATCGCGATGCCGAGGCTTACGCCAAATGGGCCGGCAAGGAGATTCCGACCGAGGCGGAATGGGAATTCGCCGCACGCGGCGGCCTCGACGGCGCGGAGTTCGCCTGGGGCGATGAGCTGACGCCCGGGGGCAAGCACATGGCCAACACCTGGCAGGGTAACTTCCCGCACGAGAATTTGCGCAGCGACGGCTATGCCCGGACCTCGCCGGTGCATGCCTTTCCGGCCAACGGCTACGGCGTGTACGACATGATCGGCAACACATGGGAGTGGACCGCCGACTGGTACTCGACGGCGCATACTGCGGATGCACCCAAGGCCTGCTGCGTGCCGGAGAATCCGCGCGGTGTGCCGATGGAGGCGAGTTACGATCCGACCCAGCCGGCCGTGCGAATCCCGCGCAAGGTGTTGAAGGGCGGATCGCATCTATGTGCGCCGGTCTATTGCCGACGCTACCGCCCCGCGGCCCGCCACGCCGAGGCGGTCGACACCTCGACCAGTCATGTCGGCTTCCGCTGTATCGTCAGGGGAGGAATGTGAAGCGAAGAGCAAGGCAAACAGGGATGATGGCAAGTATTCAAGCCGCCGCAGGATGCTGAATGGCAGGCACGTCTTTGCGGGCCGTCTGCAGTTGGCCTTAGCGCTTCGGTTCAGCAGGCCCAGGCGCAGCAGAAGCGGGCGCCACGTCCGGCAACCGGTCGCAAGCCAAACATCCTCGTCATCCGGGGCGCTGATGTCGGCATCGCCAACATCAGCGCCTCCTTCAGCAACCTGATCGGCTACGAGACCCGGAACGTCGACCACATCGCCCGCGAAGGCATCAAGCTACAGCTCTACTGCGGCAAGCAGATCATCGAGGACACCGGCGCGCTTACCAAGAAGCGCCAGCAGGCGGCGGGCAAGCCGTTCTTCAACTGGTTCAACGCGACCCGGATGCATAGTTGAACGCATGTACGCGCCGCGCTTCTTCCCGCCAAGCTTCAATCCGGCGAACGTCATGGAAAACGTGCTGACCGGCATGAAGGAAGACCGGCGTTTGAAGGACGGACTGGATCTCGACCGCCTTCGTCGCGGGCTTAACCAGATAGTGAAGCAGAGACTGCAGGAGCGTAACCGGCGCTAGTCGTTGAGATCATGGACCGGATGCCGGGGCACAGTAGCCGATGGGCAAGTAAAAGGGGGCGCCATGAAATGCATGACTGCCTTGGTGACTTTGTCTTCGTAGACACTTTGCAGTGCGAGGAATGGGCGCTGTTTCGCGGCAAAAGATTTGTTGGAGGGGTGCGCGTGACGGACTATGGCAAGCCAGCCGCGCGCAATTGTGCAATCACCGGCGGCCGTTACATGGTGTCGCAAGCTGCGCGGCGACGGACGAGCAGGGTACCTGTGGGCTTCCCTTCGGCAAAACCTGTGATGCCGAATCCTGCTATGACGGCGCCTGCGGTCGTTGAGGTCGATTAGTATTCGCTGGGCCGTTCGTCGGCCTGGATGCGCTTCACCATGGCCTGCAGTCTGGGGGTGGACACGAGCTTTGGATAGAGCGGCAACAGGAAGTCCGAGAACGACTTCCGGTCGACGTCGTCGACAATCTGCGAACCGGGGGCGGTCAACGTCGCGCGCTCATTTGATGCATGATCATCCCAGAGCTTGCGCATGAAGGGCACCGATTCCTTGGCGGCGGCACGAATGATCTTCTGGTCACCCTTTGGTAGGGTGTCCCAGACCCTTTTCGAGAACACCAGCACGCTGGGCGCCATGTTGTGTTCGGTATGGCTGTAGTACTTGGCCACTTCGTGGTGGCGCGACGTGACGTAGGATGTCCAATTGTCGGCGGCAGCGTCGATCACGCCAGCCTCCAGCGCCTCGCGGATCCGGTCGAAGGGCAACGGTACGGGTTCGGCGCCCATCGCCCGGATCATTTCCGCCGATTTGTCGGCGGCTTGCACGCGGACTTTCAGGTTCTTCATGTCGCGCACGTTGCGGATGGGCTTGTTGGAGCTGTAGTAGGACCGGGCACCAGTGTCGTAGAAGCAGAGGCCGATGAGGCCTTGGCGCTCCAGGTCGGCCAGGATTTCGTCGCCGATGGGACCGTCGAGTACGCGCCTCATCTGCGGCTTTGACTTGAACAGAAACGGCAGGGAAAGAACGACGGTCGACGGCACCGAATTATTGAGTGCCGCCAAGTTGATTCGTGCCATGTCGAGCGTGCCGTTCCGGAGTTCCGCGATCGTATAGTTCTCAGAGTCCTGGTCGTCGTGCCCCATAGTCTGAATGCCAAGTCGGCCACCGGTGAGATCACGAATGAGGCGATCAATGTGAGCCACGGCCTGCACGGTCGGATAGTCGATGGAGTGCGTGTCCGAGGACCGAAATTCCCTTGCTTGAGCCGCAGCTGTCGCCGCCGTGAACGCCACCGCCAGGATAATCGTGATCGCGAGCGGAAGTCGATGTAGGCGGTTCATGATCTACCTTTGCTGGCTCAACCTGCCGACGCGCTTATCGACGAACATGTAACGAAAGCGCGGGCTAGGAGGTTGCAGGCAGCTGAAAACAATCTCCCAAGGCGGGATATGTATGCCAATCCAATGGTCCGGCTAATGCCGGTCCGAATTAGTGCAATTTGTTAGTTGTATCTCGCGCCTCTACGGATGCGGTCCCCAGGGCGCGGCGTGGAGCAGCTTCACTTCCTGGGTCATCACCAGCGGCCGGAACTTCGCGGCGAAGCCCTCGGTGAAATCCTTGTTCGCAAATACGGCAGTCCAGTGGGCGCGGCGCGCCGCGTCATCCTCGAATTTCCAGAGATGGACGATCTGGTTGATGGTGCCGGTGTCGCCCTGGAAGTAGCCGACGAGGTTCCTGTCGTGGCCGCCCTTGTGGAGCGCCGGAAAGCCCAGCTCCTGATAGAGCTTCACGGCCTCGGCCATCTTGCCGACGTAGAGCGTGTAGGTCCTGAGTTCGTAGAGTGCCATTTGTCGTCTCCTGTGTGACGTCTCCTAGGTGAGCCCGATTCGCGGGCGGAAAGCCTCGTCGCGCATGGAAACGTCCTGGCCGATCAGGTCGTCGCTGGCGCTGTCGCAGAGATAGAGCAGGCCGCGCACGGCGTGCGCGACCGGCGAGAGGTCGCCGCGCGGGATGCGGCTCACCTGGTTCATGCCCGAGGCGCGGATCTTCACCTGCATGTCGGTGTCGATCGTCCCGGGCGAGAAGCCGAAGATGCGAATGCCGCGGCCGGCCGTCTCAAGGGCGATGGCGCGGGTCACCATCGCCAATCCCGCCTTGCCGGCGCAGTAGGTGCTCCAGCCCTCGAGCGGCCGGTGCGCCGCACCGGAGGAGACGTTGACGATGGTGCCGCCGCCCGCCTTCAGCATGCCGTCGAGCACCGCGCGCACGACGTTGTAGGCGCCGACGAGGTTGATCTGGATGTTGTTCGCCCAGGCGGCGGGATCGGATGTCGCGAGGTCGGCGATCGGCTCGATGATGCCGGCGTTGTTGACCAGCAGGTCGAGGCCGCCCAGGCGTTCGCGCGTCGCCGCGACGGCGCTTGCGACCGCGCCATAATCGGCGACATCGCAGGCCAGCGCCTCGGCGCGGCCCCCCGACGCCACGATCTCGCGCGCCACGGCGGCAGCCGCGGCGCCGTCGCGTGCCACCAGCATGACGGCCGCGCCCTGGTCCGCCATCGCCCGCGCCACGCCTTCGCCCAGGCCGCGGCTCGCACCGGTGACCAGTGCCACTTTTCCATCGAGCCGGTTCATCGGTCCTCCCTTGTGTTTGGCCAGTCTATTCGACAGGCTTGCCTCATGGATGTCGAATTGAACCGTGATGCGAAACAGATCGCCGGCGACTGGCTCTCGGGCCTGAATGCGGCGCTACAGACAAACGACGCGCGCCGGCTTGGGGCGCTTTTCCGGCCCGACTGCGACTGGCGCGATATCGTGGCGCTCACCTGGACCATCGAGACGGTGAGCGACCGCGATCCCGTCGCGCGACGGCTGCTCGAGGCGGCGGCGGCCACCGGCGCGCGCGATTTCGCCGTCGACCCCGAGCGCCATCCGCCGCGCGATGTCGAGCGCGCCGGCGAGGAGTGCATCGAAGCCATCCTGAAGTTCGAGACCAAGGTCGGGCGGGGCGCCGGCATTCTGCGCCTGAAGCGCAGCGACTGCCGCACCGGCGCGGCGCTGGCCTGGACTCTGCTCACCAGCCTGGAGGAGCTCAAAGGCTACGAGGAAGAGACGATCCTGGAGAACGCCGAGGAGCCAGCCTTCGAGCGCGACTTCCATGGGCCCAACTGGCTCGACCGGCGCAGGCGTGCGTCCACCTATGAGGACCGCGAACCCGATGTGCTGATCGTCGGTGGCGGCCACGCCGGCATCACGGCGGCGGCGCGGCTGAAGGGATTGGGAATCGAAGCGCTCGTCGTCGATCGCATGGAACGCATCGGCGACAACTGGCGCAAGCGCTATCACGGGCTGAAGCTGCACAACCAGAAGCACTCCAACCACTTCCCGTATCTTCCGTTCCCCAAGACCTGGCCGAAGTACATCGCCAAGGACAAGATCGCGAACTGGCTCGAATCCTATGTCGAGACGATGGAAATCGACTTCTGGACACGCACGACCTTCAAGGGCGCCGTCTGGGACGACAAGACGAAGCGCTGGACGGCGAACCTCGCGCTCGATGTCGCCGACGGCGCCGGCCGCACGCTGCATCCGCGCCATATCATCATGGCGACAAGTGTCAGCGGCACACCCAACATCCCCGAGATTCCGACACTCGATCGCTTCAAGGGACAGGTCGTGCATTCCAGCCGCTTCGCCAACGGCGGCGAGTGGAAGGGGCGGAACGTCTATGTCTTCGGCACGGGCACCAGTGCCCACGACATCGCCCAGGACCTGCACGGCAACGGCGCCCACACCACCATCGTGCAGCGCAGCCCGACGCTGATCGTGAACGTGGAGCCGAGCGCCCAGCTCTATGACGGCATCTACTACGGCAAGGGGCCGACCTACGAGGATCGCGATCTCATCAATGTCTCGGTGCCGCTGCGCGTCATGAAGCAGGGGCACAAGATCCTGACCGACAAGGCGCGTGAACTCGACGCCCCCCTGCTGGAGGGGCTGGAGAAGGTAGGCTTCAGGCTGGAGTTCGGCGAGAACGGCACCGGCTGGCCGCTGAAATACCGTTCGCGCGGCGGCGGCTACTATTTCAACGTCGGCGCCTCGGACCTGATCGCCAAGCGGGAAATCGGCCTGATCCAGTATGCCGACATCGCCGGGTTTACGCCGACCGGCATGACGATGAAGGACGGCAGCGAGCGGCCCGCCGACCTGATCGTGCTGGCCACCGGCTACAAGGGCCAGGACCATCTGGTGGGAGACCTGTTCGGCAAGGAGATCGCCCAGAAGGTCGGCGCGGTATGGGGTTTCGATGCACGCACGCAGGAACTCAACAACATGTGGGTGCCGACCGCCCAGCCCGGCCTGTGGTTCACCGGCGGCTCCTTCGCGCAATGCCGGATGTATTCGAAGTACCTTGCCTTGCAGATCAAGGCGCAGGACGTTGGTCTAGGCGGCCTGGAAGGATAGTGGGCCGATGATCGCGCGAACCTGGGCGGGGCGCATCGTTGCAGCCTGTGTGGTCGCCGCTTTCATTGGCGCGGGCGTTTTCTGGTGGACCCGGCCGGTTTCGAAGCCGCCAACGGCCGCGGCTCCACCGCCGCCGGAGGTGGGCATCGTCCAGCTCACTGCCGCCGATGTTCCCCTGCCGCTGCAGTTTGCCGGCAGGGTTGCGGGTTTCCGTGCCGTCGAGATCCGCTCGCAGGTGAGCGGCATCCTGCTGAAGCGCGAGTACAACGAAGGCGCCGTCGTCAATGTGGGCGACGTTCTGTTTCGTATCGATTCCAGGTCTTACGAGGCTACTCTCTCGCGCGCACAGGCTCTGGCCGCACAGGCCAGGGCCACGCTCACGCAAACAGAAGAGAATTATAGGCGCGTCGAGGGCCTGGTTGCGCAGAAAGTGTCGGCACAGAAGTCGCTCGAGGACGCCATTGCCGCCCGCGATCAGGCACGTGCCGCGATCCAGTCGACCCAGGCCGACGTTCAGACCGCCACGCTCAACGTCGAATACACGGTGATCAAGGCGCCGGTCACCGGCCCCACCAGCATCGTCTCGCCGCCCGAGGGAACGCTCGTGCAGGCCCAGCAGACCCTGCTGACCACGATCACCCAGCTCGACCCGGCCTATGTGAACTTCACCTTCACCGACAGCGAGATGCGCGCGCTCGACGAAATCAGCAAATCGCGCGAGAAGCAGCTCGACTCCGATGATGTGAAGGTCGAACTGCAGTTCGGCGACGGCGCCGTCTACCCCCAGCTCGGCAAGGTCGACACGCGCTCGCGCACCGTCGATCCGCGCACCGGCACGATCCTGATCCGCGCCGTGTTCCCGAACCACGAGGGCGGCCTGCTGCCGGGACAGTTCGTCAGGGTAAACGTGACCGGCATCACCATGCCCGACGCCATCGTGGTGCCCAAGGCTGCGATCTCGCAGGGGCCGCTCGGCGCCTTCGTCTATGTCGTCGAAGCCGACAATGTCGCACGCGCGCGCCAGGTTCGCCTCGCCCGCGAACTGGATAACGGCTGGATCGTGCGCAAGGGTCTCAGCACGGGCGATCGCATCGTCGTCGACGGCGTCATCCGCGTCAGGCCGGGAAATGTCGTCCGGCCGGTGCTCATGGCGCCACCGCCGAAATGATTTCCAAGTTCTTCATCGACCGGCCGGTCTTCGCATCGGTCCTGTCGATCGTGATCATCCTGGCAGGCCTGGCGGCAATGCGGGTCCTGCCGATCTCGCAGTATCCGCAGATCGTCCCTCCCGAAGTCGTGGTCTCGGCGACCTACCCCGGCGCCACGGCCGAGACTGTCGCCGCGACCGTTGCCGCACCGCTGGAGCAGCAGATCAATGGCGTCGAGCGCATGATCTACATGCAGTCGACCTCGACCGGCTCGGGCACGATGAACCTCACGGTGACCTTCGAGATCGGCACCAATCCCGACCAGAACGCCATCAACGTCAACAACCGCGTACAGCGCGCGCTGCCGCTGCTGCCGAGCGAGGTGAGCCGCCAGGGTCTCGTTGTGCAGAAGCGATCCACCTCGATCCTTCAAGTCCTGACCATGTCGTCGCCCGACAACCGCTACGACACGATCTACATCAGCAACTACGCGCTGGTGAACGTGCTCGACGAGATCCGCCGCTTGCCGGGCGTCGGCGATGCGGCGCTTTTCGGTGCTTCGGACTATTCGATGCGCATCTGGCTCCGGCCCGACAAGGTCGCGCAGTACAATCTCACGCCTGCCGACATCGCCGCTGTCGTGCGCGAACAGAATGCCCAGTTCGCTGCCGGCCGCTTCGGCGAGGAGCCGATGAACAAGCCCCAGGTGTTCACCTACTCGGTGACGACCCCGCCCAGGCTGGTCGATCGCACGCAGTTCGAGGAGATCATCATCCGCTCGGAGGAGAACGGCGGCGCGCTCAGGCTGAAGGACGTGGCCCGGGTCGAGCTGGGGGCGCTGCAGTACGGCTTTTCCGGCACTTTCAACGGCTCGCCGGCCGTGCCCATCGCGGTCTACCTGCAGCCTGGCGCCAACGCGCTGCAGGTCGCGGCCTCGGTCAAGGAGACGATGGACCGCGTCTCGAAGCGCTTCCCGGTGGGGCTGCGCTACGACATCCCCTTCGATACCACGCGCTTCGTCGAGGTCTCCATCCAGGAAGTCGCCATCACCTTCGTCGAGGCGATCCTGCTCGTCGTGCTGGTGGTCTTCCTGTTCCTGCAGAACGTCCGGGCGATGCTCATCCCGGTCCTGGCCATCCCGGTGTCGATCATCGGGACCTTCGCCGGCATGTACCTGCTGGGCTTCTCGATTAACCTCCTGACGCTGTTCGGGCTCGTGCTCGCGATCGGCATCGTGGTCGACGACGCCATCGTGGTGCTGGAGAACGTCGAGCGCATCGTGTCGACCGAGGGCAAGTCGCCGCGCGACGCGGCCCTTCAGGCCATGCAGGAAGTCACGGGGCCGGTCGTCGCCATCGTTCTGGTCCTCTGCGCGGTGTTCATCCCGGTCTCGTTCCTGGGCGGCCTGGCCGGCGAGCTCTACCGCCAGTTCGCGGTGACCATCGCGGTCTCGGTCGTGATCTCGGGGATCGTGGCGCTGACGCTGACGCCGGCGCTGGCCGCGCTGATCCTGAAGCCTGTGCACGGCCAGCCGCGGGGCTTCTTCCGCTACTTCAACCGGGGCTTCGGCTGGTTGACGGCACGCTATACCGGCGGGGTGAGCTTCCTGCTGAAGCGCACTGTGGTGGGCATCACGGGATTCGTCATCGTGCTGGGGCTGGTGTTTGTCCTGTTCCAGCGCATTCCCGGAAGCCTCGTGCCGGCCGAGGACCAGGGCTATGTCTTCGTGGTGACGGTGCTGCCGCCGGCCGCCGCGATCGCGCGCACGCGCGAGGTGACGGCCAAGGCCACGGAGGCCCTGCGCAAGAACCCGGCCGTCGCCAATGTCGTTACCTTCTCGGGCTTCGACCTGCTGTCGCGTGCGCTAAAATCCAACTCCGGCATCTCGTTCGTGACGCTGAAGGACTGGTCGCAGCGCAAGGACCCGGCCCAGGATGCGCGCAACGTGGCGCCGGCGATCGGCGCCATCAATGCCAACTTCCGCGACGGTGTGGTCGTCGGCTTCAATCCGCCGCCGATCCAGGGCATCAGCGTCACCGGCGGCTTCGAGTTCTTCCTGCAGGACCGTTCCGGCGGGCCGCTGAGCGGGCTGTCGGAATCCGTGAACAAGGTGGTGCAGGCGGCCAACCAGCGGCCGGAGCTGCGCGGCGTGTCCACCACCTTCACGACGGCAGTGCCGCAGTATCGCACCGATGTCGATCGCGAGAAGGCGAGGGCGCTGGGCATTCCGATCAACGCCATCTTCGAGACGATGCAGAGTTCGTTCGGCAGCCTCTACGTCAACGACTTCTCGCTGTTCGGCCGCACCTATCGTGTCAGCCTTTCGTCCGAGGCGGACTTCCGCGAGAAGCCGGACGACCTGCGCCATGTCTTCGTGCGCGCCGATGGCGGTGCCATGGTGCCGCTCAACGAGCTTGTGACCTTTACCCGTATCCTCGGGCCCGACACCGTCGATCGCTTCAACATCTTCCCGGCCGCCAAGGTCATCGGCAGCCCGGCGGCGGGCTATTCGTCCGGCCAGGCGATCGCAGCCATGCAGCAGGTCGTGGCCACGACACTCTCCAACGACTACAGCATCGGCTGGACCGGAGCAGCCTACCAGGAGCTCGCGACGGCGGGCACGGGCTCGCTGGGCTTCATCTTCGGCCTCGTCATGGTGTTCCTCATCCTGGCGGCGCAGTACGAGCGCTGGTCGTTGCCGCTGGCTGTCCTCACCGCGGTGCCGTTCGCCGTCCTGGGCGCCCTGGTTGCCATCTGGCTGCGTGGCCTCGAGAACGATGTCTACTTCCAGATCGGACTGGTGACGTTGATCGGCCTTGCCGCGAAGAACGCCATCCTGATCGTCGAGTTCGCCTCGCAGCGGCATCGGCAGGGGCTGCCGGTCTACGAGGCCGCCATGGAAGCGGCCCGGCTGCGCTTCCGGCCCATCATCATGACCTCGCTGGCCTTCATCCTGGGCGTGATGCCGCTGGCCATCAGCAGCGGCGCGGGCTCGGCCAGCCGCCATTCGATCGGCACGGGCGTCATCGGCGGCATGATTGCAGCGACCGTCGTCGCGATCCTGTTCGTGCCGTTGTTCTTCCGGCTGCTGACGCGGGACAAGGCCGCGAAGCCTGAAGCCGAGGCCGTGAAGGACAGGGGCAGCAGTTCCTGAGGGTCGGCTACGTGGGCCCGATGGCCGACAGCCAGACCGTCGCCGCCACCGCGCCCGCGTCTGGGGTGCCGAGGACGCGCTCGCCGAGATAGGCGGCGCGGCCAAGGCGCGGATACATCCGGGCCGTTGCCGCTGCGCCATCTTGCGCCGCCTGAACGGCGCGCTGCCAGGCGACTGCCGGAGCAGTACCCGCGTCGAGTGCTGCCAGGAATGCTGTCGCGGCAGGCAGCAGGGCATCCACCATGGTGCGGTCGCCCGCCTGGGCGCCTCCCAGTTCGGTGATCGAGGCCACAGCCGCTACGAAGGCGTTGGCCCAGTCGCGTGGTGTTGGCTGGTCCGACAGGCCACGCGCTGCACGCATCAATGCCGTCGCATAAAATGGGCCCGAGCTGCCACCCATGGCGCGACCGAGAACGGCCGCCATTTGCGTCAAGGCAAGCGGTGGCGTGGCCCAGGCAGCATCGGGCAGGGCTCGGAGGGCCTCGGCGGCGCGGGCCATGCTGAGGCCCAGATCGCCGTCGCCGGCGGCGGCGTCGAGGTCCGTGAGCTGCTGCTCCGCCCCTTTGAGAGCCTCGGCGATCTTCAGCATCTCCCGCTGCACGGCCTGTCCGGCTGGCGTTGGGGAGGGAGCTGCTGCTGCCGGCGCCCGCGCCATGAACGGCCGGACCGGCAGGCTCTCGCCGACGCGCCCGCGGCCCGGCCAAGCGGGTGCTGCAGTCGGCGCATCCAGTCGCGCGAGGCGTGCGTCGTCCAACACCAGAATGCTGAGCGAGACTCCGGGCATCTCGAGGGCGGTCAGCAGATTGCCCGACCAGGCGCGGGCCACCTGCAATCCACGCGACTGCAACAGCAACAGCGCCTTGCGCGCCACGATCGCCAGCTCCATCGACGGCGTGCCGCCGAGGCCGTTCACCAGCAGCGCCACCCGGGCACCTTGCGGGGGGACAAGATCGGTCAGGATCGTCGACAGGAGTTCATCGACCACCGCATCGGCGGAAGCGAACCTGGCGCGTCGCACGCCGGCCTCGCCGTGTATGCCCAATCCCAGTTCCATTTCATCGGCAGCAAGGATGAAGCCCGGCTTGCCGCCCGGCACGGTGCAGGCGCCCATCGCCACGCCCATGGTGCCCACTGCGGATGCCGCTGAGCGCGCTTCCGCGGCCACTGCCGCGAGATCGAGCCCGGCGGCCGAGGCTGCACCTGCCACCTTGTGCACAAGAACGGTGCCTGCGATGCCGCGGCGTCGCGCCGGCTCGACCGTGTCGCGCAGCGCGACGTCGTCGGCCACCACGACGGTTTCAACCGGGATGCCTTCGGCCCGCGCGAGTTCGGCGGCCAGGCCGAAGTTGAGGCGGTCGCCGGTGTAATTCTTGACGATCAGCAACGCGCCGGCGGGGCCGGCGGTCGCTCTGATAGCCGCCAGT
The DNA here is from genome assembly GCA_945862125.1 of Reyranella massiliensis 521. Lineage (GTDB taxonomy): Bacteria > Pseudomonadota > Alphaproteobacteria > Reyranellales > Reyranellaceae > Reyranella > Reyranella massiliensis_A. The sequence continues at coordinate 6,283 of CAMAYC010000051.1, read as the reverse complement.
ACCGCGTCGGTGGACGGAGAGGTGAAGACATCACCTGCCACCGCGGCATGCAGCATGCCGGCGCCGACATAGCCCGCATGCGCCGGCTCGTGCCCGCTGCCACCGCCGGACACGAGGGCAACCTGGCGGGCCTCGGGCGAGCCCAGATCGGCGCGTAGCACTACGGTCTCGCCATCGAGGAGGACCTGGCCGGCATTCAGCGCGACATGGCCCTCGAGCATTTCGCGCACCACGGCGCGCGGATCGTTGATCAGCTTCTTCATAAGGCGAGGTTCAGATCTTCTCGATCACGGCGGCCTTGAATCGGCGCATTTCGGCGATCACGGCATCGGCGTCGGGGCGACCGAAATCGATATCGATGGCGGTGATGCCGATATCCCGCAGGGCACGGAAGTCGCCGATGAGATCGGCCTCGCTGCCCGAGAACAGCCGGCGTCCGCCATCTGAGGCGAGGGGCGGCACCGCAGCACCGTAACGTTTCACGCGATAGCCGACGCCCACGGAGGCTGGATCGCGGCCAGCGTCGCGCGTCGCCTGGTGCAGGCGGGCGATACCGGCCCGCAGTCTCGGCAGCGTATCGAGCAGATGCTTGTTGTTGCTGCCGATCGGATACCAGAGATCGCCGACACGCGCGGCGCGGCGCACGGAGGGGCCGCTTTCGCCGCCGATCCAGATCGGCGGATAGGGGCGCTGCACCGGCTTGGGTTCCAGCACGATGCCGTCGAAATTCGTGTAGCGGCCTGCGAAACTGGGGGCGCTCTCCGTCCACAGCACGCGGAAGGCGTCGATATATTCGTCGGTCACGGCGCCGCGCTCGGGAAACGGCGTCGTAACGACGGCGTCGAACTCGGCTTTCAGCCAGCCGGCGCCGACACCCACGACCAGCCGACCCCCGGACAGCACATCGAGCGTGGCCAGCATCTTGGCCGCCAGAACGGCGGGGCGATGCGGGACCACCAGCACCGCCGCCACGAGACGGATGCGTGAGGTCTTGGCCGCGACATAGGCCATGGCGATCAGCTGCTCGTGCCGTTCGGTCGGTTCGGCCTCGTAGAACTCGCCGCTCTCGGAATATGGATAGCCGGGAACCTTGGTGTCGGGCAGCACGACATGGTCGGTCATCGTGAGATAGTCGAAGCCCATCGCCTCGCCCTCGGTGGCGATCCGCGTCATGGTGGCGACGGGGGAGAGCGGGCCGGAGTTCGGGAGGTTGAAGCCGATCTGCATTCTCTTGGCTCAGACCGCTTTGCGCACGATATGGCTGCGGTTCGACGTGAACGGCCGCACCTCGGTCGGCCAGCGCCCTTTTTCCGCAGCCTTGGCCCATTCCGCGCTCAGCAGCACGTCGGGGCTGTCGATCTCGTAGATCGCCACATAGTGCGCCGCGGTGCCACCGTCGAGCAGCTTGCGCTCTCCGCCGAGATTGAAGGCGGCGGGTTCCGTCTTCCAGCGGGTGACGGCGCGGACGCCGGGCACTTCCAGCAGCAAGGGCACATGCTCGGTGTCGTAGACCTCGTTGAACAGTGCTTCCTTTTCCTTCGTCACATCCATGCTGACGATGAACAGGTACTTGGTTGCGATCGGCATGCTCTGCTCCCTGGGGTCAATCTGCGGCCACGGCCCTTGCCGTCCGGAAGGCCGGCATCACTTCCTTGGCGAAACGGTCCAACTGCTCCAGCGCGACGGTGAGCGGGGTGCCCAGCGCCATGCTGCAGCTTACGCGATCGAGCCCCGGGTAGCGCTTCTCCACCGCCTTCAGCTGCTCGATGATGTCTGCCGGCGTGCCGGCCAGGAACCCGCCGGCCTTCACCGCATCCTCGATCCGGGGCAGCTTGGTGGTGGCGGCCAGACGCGGATCGCGCATCGCGGCGATCTGTTCGTCGGAAAGCGCGCGCACCAGCCGAAGCTCGCCGAACATCTTCATGTTCTCTTCGTAGTATTCGCCCGCGGCCCGCATTGCGGCCTCGCGGCTCTCGGCGATGAAGAACTGGAAGCCCAACGACAGCTTTTCGCCGATCTCGAGCTTGATGCCGCGGCGGGCGTAGGCAGCCTGGAACGCGGTCATGTGCTTGTCCACGGCGCCGCCTTCGGCCGAGCCGCCGCCGATCACGCCGGAGATGCCGTGCTTGGCCATGAAGTCGAAGGCACGGTCGGAACCGCTCTGGATCGGCTGCCAGCATTCGACCGGCCGGCGCAGCGGGCGCGGGACCAGCGTGATGTTCTTCAGAGTATAGCCGCGGTAAGGCACTTCAGGCGGAATCGTGTAGTAGGTTCCCTTGTGCGAGAACTTTTCCTCGTTGAAGGCCTTGAAGATGACGTCGCAGCCTTCCTCGAACATTTCGCGGTTTGCCGCCTGGTCGGTGAGCGGTGCACCGAAGCTCTCCACCTCGCGGGTGTGGTAGCCGCGGGCGACACCGAAGATGACCCGCCCGCCGCTCAGCACGTCGGCCATCGCATAGTCTTCGGCGAGGCGCAGAGGATGCCACATCGGCACCACGTTGAAGCCGCAGCCGATCCGGAGCTTCTTGGTCACATTGGTGAGGTGCAGGGCCATCATCAGGAGGTTCGGGATGCACTCCGTCCCCTCGGGCTGGAAATGATGCTCGGCCATCCAGAAAGTGTTGTAGCCGAGGCCATCCATCTTCTGGGCGTAGGCCACAGCCTTGTGCAGGACGCCGGCCAGCTCCTCGTTCGGATAGTGACGGTCGTTGATGGGCGTGCCGCCATAGCCGGGATTTTCAAGGTCGACCGAGCCGACGTAGGAGCTGTCGAATTTGGTGATCATGGTGCGTTTCCTCCACGGCACTGCCGGCCGATAGGAGTCAATTGAGCCCACCGATTGCCACGCTTGGCAATTGCCTCCGGCCCGACACGCGACAAAAACGTGTTTCGCATCACGGGCGCGCGCCCGTCGACAGGCCGTGCGATGCTGGAGTAGATCGATCGAAAGAGGGCTTTCATGCAGCAAGTCGCCACGGGGTACGGCCTGATCGAAGGTCCCGTCTGGGATCCGGCCCGCGGTCTCTACTTCAGCGACGTCATCAACGGCGGTGTCGATCTGCTGGGTCTCGACGGCAGGATAAAGCCCGTGATTCCCAAGCGGCGTGGCATCGGCGGCATGGCGCTGCACGAGAATGGCGGGCTGGTGGTGGGCGGCCGCGATATCGCCTGCGTATCGCTGGCCGACGGGACCTCGCGCACCCTGCTTTCCCTCGATGCCATCGCCGGCGCCACCGGCTTCAACGATCTCACGACCGACAAGGGAGGCCGCGTCTACGTGGGCTCGCTCGCCTACAAGGTGTTCGGTGGCGAAGCGCCCCGGCCCGGGTACCTGCACGTCATCGATCTCGACGGCACGATGCGGACGCTGTCGGACGGTATCCTGCTCACCAACGGCCTCGGCTTCTCGCCTGACGGCAGCCGCCTCTATCACAGCGACGCCCGCGCCGGGCTGGTGCGGGTTTATGACGTGAAGCCCGATGGAGGCGTCGGTCCGTGGCGGACCTTTGCGGCCCTGGGCGATGGCCAAAGCGCCGTGCCTGACGGTCTCAAGGTGGCGAGCGACGGGTCGGTCTGGGTGGCCGATGCACATGGCGGCCGCGTCGCCGTGTTCAATGCCGATGGCACGCACCGGCACGATCTCGCGGTACCGCTGCCGATGGTCACCAGTGTGTGCTTCGGCGGCGACGATCTGCGCGATCTCTACATCGTCACTGGCTCGCGCGGCGGACCGCATGAGAATTGTGGCAGCATCTTCCGCACGCGCGTCGACGTCGCCGGTCTCGCCCAGCCGTTGGCCCGAGTCGCGGGCTAGAGAGGACATCTTCATGAAAAGTGCTTCCGAACGGGCTCGTGCCCTGCAGCCTCTGCTGGATGAGCATGGCGCCGAGATGGACCGCCGGCGCGAACTCACGCCCGAAGTGGTCGAGGCGCTGATCGGCCAGGACATGCTGCGCCTGCTGCTGCCCAGAAGCCTCGGCGGTCAGGAGATACACCTCCTGGAGTTTTGCAAGACCACCGAGGCGCTTGCCTGGGCGGATGCCAGTGTCGGCTGGTTCATCAACCAGTCCAACGTCTCCTCGGCAACGTCCGCCGCCGCCATGCCGCACGAGGCCGCCGCCTCGGTGTTCGGCAATGCCCGCGAAGGCCTGGCCTGGGGAGCAAAGCACAGCAAGAGCACGGCGCTGCGCGTCGAGGGTGGCTATCGCCTCAGCGGCACCTGGAGTTTCGCCAGCGGCGGCCGCCATACGCGATGGCTTGGCGCGCACAGCGCGGTTCAGAATCCCGACGGTACGCCGCACCTGCGCTACGGCCGGCCGGACGACCGCAGCTTCGTGTTTCTTCGCAAGGACGCGAAAATCACCGACGACTGGCAGGTGCTTGGCCTCCGGGGTACCGGGAGCGACACCTATACGGTCGAGGACCTCTTCGTGCCGGACGAACGGGCGCCGGCGCGCGACGCGCTGCAGGAACGGCGTGAGACGGGACCGATCTATACGATCATGTCGACGCTGCTCTATGCCACCGGCTTCTGCGGCGTGACCCTGGGGATCGCGCGGCGGCTGCTCGAGGCCTATGTCGACCTCGCGCGCGGCGGCAAGCACAGCCGCGCCTCGATGAACGCGATGGCCCTCAACAATGCCGTCCAGCGCGAGATCGGCCAGCTCGAAGCCAGGCTCTCGGCGGCCCGCGCTTTCCTGCACGAGGCGTTGGGCCAGGCCTATGACGCGGCCGCGGCGGGCAAGCTCGACGTCGACCTGCGCATGCGGCTGCGGCTCGCCACGACCCACGGCATGAACGAGGCGACCGAGGTTTCGATCGCGTCGTATCGCGCCGCCGGCACCACCGCGATCCTGAATTCAATGCCCTTCGAGCGCCGCTTCCGCGACGCCATGAGCGCCAGCCAGCATCTGCAGGCAATGCTGCCGCATATCGAGATGGTCGGCCGCCACATCATCGGTACCGACAACGTGCTCCAGAATCTCTGACGCGAGCCCGAGTGCTTGCAGTGCCAGCATCCGCTCACGTGGATGTGAATTGCAGAATCAGCATGTTTGAGCTATGAGTTCTGTCAGGCTGACGCTTGATCCGCGTCGGCCTTTTCTTTTGCCATGTCCCGCCTGGCGTGAGGAGGTTTTCCGACACGGGTCGCATTCTTCGACACGCAGGTGTCGGAAAACGGCCGGCCAAAAGCCTTGCCGATCAACGCCCTGAATTTTTCGACAGGATTTTTCCGACACCGGGGCGTCGGCAAAAAAGCCTCGGCCGCGCGGCTTGCGGGGAGCGCTAAGGTTTGATGCCCAGCAACCGTGCTGCCGTGCCGCCCAGGATGGCGATGCGCTCCTCGTCGCTGAGGCCCGGCGTGTTCAGCACGAGGTCGACCTCGGTGCTGGTCCACGGAAACGGATAGTCGGTCCCGATCATGATCTGGCCGGGGCCGGTTTCCGCGATCAGGTGGCGCAAAGCCTCGGGCGTGAACACGATCGTGTCGAAGAAGAGTTGGCCGTCCTTGAGATAGGCCGTCGGATTCTTCTTCGGCAGCGGTCCGACCCGGTTGGGGAAGGTGCGGATCACCGCATCGGAGCGGTTGGCGTAGGACGGCAGGAAGCCGCCACCATGTGCGGCACATATCTTGAGGCCGGGGAAACGGTCGAGCGTGCCCTCGAAGATGAGGTGCGACAGCGCCAGCGTGGTCTCGAGCGGATTGCCGATCGTGTTGGTGAGCAGGCCGCTGCCGCTTAGCCGGCCGCTCGGCTCCAGCTCGCGCGTGCCGGTGGGATGCAGGAAGACGAGAACGTCCAGTTCCTCGCACTTCTGCCAGAACGGATGGAACTTCGGGTCGGCCAGTTCCATGCCGTCGACGCTACCGCCGACGCTGACGCCGCGGAAGCCGAGCTTCTTCACGGCATGCTCGACCTGCTCCGCGGCAAGGTCGGGATGCTGGAGCGCGGCCGTGGCATAGGCCACGAAGCGCTCGGGGTTGGCGGCGCAGAATTCGACCAGGGTCTCGTTCTGGATGCTGATCAGCTCCGCCGCGGCGTCGCGGCCGGCGCGGTACCAGTAGGGATTGATGCTGAGCGCCTCGACGTCGATGCCTTGGGCGTCCATCGCCGCGATGCGCGTGCTGGTGTCGTCCATCAGCAAGCCCGGTGCCTCGAGCGGCGACTTGATGACCGCCATTGCCGACGGCACGCAGCAATGGGCGTGCACATCGACCGTCTTGACCCGCTTGCCGTTGACCACGACCTCGCGGCGACGCGGCCCGGCGTGCGCATGGGCGTGC
>CAMAYC010000050.1 GCA_945862125.1 Reyranella massiliensis 521 | reverse complement strand
CGCCTGCAGGCCATGCGCTCGCATGTGCGGCTGGGCAACACGCTGTTCGTCCACGGTGGTCTCGACCCACATGCCGATCCCGACGAATTTCTGGCGCGGCCGTGGCTGATCTTCACCGAGGCGCGCTGGGCCTGGATCAATCACGGCTTCCTCGACTGGAAGCATGGCTTTGGCGGCACCCTGGTGGTGCATGGCCACACGCCGCCGGACAAGCACAAGGCCATCAGCGGCATGGAAGACCCGCACCTGTTCGAAGGCGACCGGCTCGGCCTCGATGGCGGCAGCGCCCGCACGGGAATCGTGACCGCGGCCGAAATCCAGGATGGCCGCTACCGCATCCTGAAGGCCGGTACGCCGTTCGAGAATCCGGAACCGTCCGGCGAGTAAAGGAATCTCAAGACGGACCGCGGTCCAATGAATTCAAGCGTTCGCGCGGATGACTTCGAGGAACGCCGCGCCATAGCGTTCGAGCTTGGCGTCGCCGATGCCGTGGATTTCGCGCATGGCGCCGGGGTTGGCCGGACGATGGGACGCGAGTTCGGCCAAAGTGCGATCGGAGAACACGACATAGGCCGGCACGTTCTGGGTCCGCGCCAGTTTCGTGCGCAGGGCTTTCAGGGCATCGAGCAACGGCGTATCGCCCTCGCCCACGATCGCGGCCGTGGCGGCGCGCCGGTCGCGGCGGGCACCCCCCTTGCCCTTGGCGGCACCCGAGGAGAGATCCTTGCGCAGCTCGATGCGCGTCTCGCCCTTCAGCACGCGCCAGCCCTCGTCCGTCACCCACCAGCGGCCGTGCTCCATCAGATCCTGGGCGATCAGGCCGACCGCCGAGAGCTGGCGGAAGATCGAGCGCCATTCGCCGGCCTTGCGGCCCGAGCCGACGCCGAAAGTCGGCAGCTTGTCATGGTTGAACTTGGACACGTTCTCGGTGCGATCGCCGATCAGGATGGCAACCAGATGTTCGACGCCGAAGCGCTCGCCGGTGCGCAGGATCGCCGACATCGCCTTCTGCGCATCGACGGTGCCGTCGAACCGCTCGACACCCTCGACGCAGAGATCGCAGTTGCCGCAGGGCTCTGACGGCTCACCGAAATAGGCCAGCAGGGTCTGGCGGCGGCAGCGCGGCGCCTCGGCCAGCGCCAGCAGCGCGCCCAGTCGCTGACGCTCGATGCGCTTGCGCTCGTCGGAGGAATCACTCTGCTCGATCTGCAGGCGGCGGAGCTGCATGTCGCCCAGGCCGTAGAGCGTCAGCGTATCGGCCGGCAGCCCGTCGCGGCCGGCGCGGCCGATCTCCTGGTAGTAGGCCTCGACGTTGGACGGCAGATCGGCATGGCAGACGAAGCGCACGTCGGGCTTGTCGATGCCCATGCCGAAGGCGACGGTAGCCGTCATCACCACGCCATCGTCCTGCTGGAAGGAATCCTGATTGGCGTCGCGCACGCGCTTGTCGAGGCCGGCATGATAGGGCAGCGCACGCACGCCCGATTCGGCCAGCGTCGCGGCCAATTCCTCGACCTTGCGGCGCGAGGCGCAGTAGACGATGCCGCTCTCGCCCTCATGCGCGCGCACGAAGGCCAGCACCTGGCGCGAGGAGCGCTCCTTGGTCTGGAAGGCGAGCCTAAGGTTCGGCCGGTCGAAACTGCGCACGAAGACACGCGGCGCAACCGTCGGGAACAGCTTCTCGACGATGTCGCCGCGGGTCGGCGCATCGGCCGTCGCCGTCAGCGCCAGGGTTTGCAGACGCCCGCCGATCTGGCGCGCGACATTGCCCAGCGTGAGATACTCGGGCCGGAAATCGTGACCCCACTGCGAGACGCAGTGCGCCTCGTCGATCGCCATCAGGGTGACGTTGGCCTCGGCCAGCATCTCGACCGTGTCGGGCCGTGCCAGCCGCTCGGGCGCGACGTAAAGCAAGCGGAGCTCGCCGCGACGCAGGAGATCCATGACCCGGGCCGTCTCGGACGGCTCGTTGCTGGAATTGAGGCTGCCCGCCGCGACGCCGGCCGCCGCCAGCGCCCGAACCTGGTCGCGCATCAGGGCGATCAGCGGCGAGACGACGAGCGTGAGGCCCGGCCGGACCAAAGCCGGAAGCTGGTAGCACAGCGACTTGCCGCTGCCGGTCGGCATGACCGTGAGGACGTTCTCGCCGTCCAGCACGGCGCGGACGATCTCCTCCTGTCCGGGGCGGAACTCGTTGAAACCAAAGACGGAATGCAGCAGCGCGTGCGCGCGCGCGAGGGTTGGCGAGAGGGCGTCGGTCATTGTTTTGCCGACACTATTGCCCGTGCGGACCGGCGGCGTCATGCGCGGCACTGTGGATGAACCGCCAACCCTCAGCCTGCGTACACCTGAGGCAGGATTAAGGCGGAACCCGCCCCTCCTGCCACCGTTGCCCCAACAAGGCGGACACAGGCGGAGGCGCAGAATGCTCGTTTTGGGACTGACGCTCTTGCTCGCGGCCATCGGCGCGGCAGTCATGCCAGTCTGGAAATACAGTGCCGCCTGGGGCTATGGCCCGGGCGCCTGCGCCGGCGCCTTCCTGGTTTGCCTCGGCATATTCGCCGCCAGCGGCAAGACCGGCCCGTCGGAAGGCCTCGGCGAGCGCCTGGCCAGCCAGCCGAGGAATCAGCTCATGGTCGAGGCCACGATCCTCGATCCCGCTCCCCGGACGATGGTGGTGTATTGGGCGGAGTGACACGAGACAGATCGTACACGCCTCAGGAAAGCGCCTAGGGTCCTGCCTCCTCAGTTCAGGGAAGGAACCCCACATGGCCAAAGGCCAGATGCGCAGCAACCGCGAAAAGAAGAAGCCCAAGCAGGACAAGACCAAGAAGATCGTCGCGACGACGCCCTTCGCGTCACACACCAATCCCGGTGCCAAGGCTGCCGCCAACAAGCACAAGTAGGTTCGCGGGCGGCGCCGTGGCTAGTGTCGCGCCGCCTGGCCGCCGTCGAGAGTCATCACCACACCGCTGATGTAGCTGGCGCGATCCGACGCCAGGAAAACCGCGAGGTCGGCGACCTCGTCGGGTTCGGCGGCGCGGCCGAACGGCATGTGCTTGGTGAGTTCGGGCCAGCGCTCGGCATCGCCGAACTGCTGCTCGGCCTGACCACGCAGCAAGGTCAGCATGCGGTCGGTGCGCGTGGCGGGCGGGTTGATCGCCACGACACGCACACCCTGATCGACGCTTCTTGAACCTACAGCCCGCGTGAAAGCCATGAGGCCGGCGTTGCCCATGGTGCCGGCGACGTAGTCGTAGTTAAAACTCTCGCCGGCAAGGCCGATGACGTTCACCACCACGCCCTTTTTGCGGGCATAGAATTTCTCCAGCATGGCGCGGGTGGCGTTGACGTAGCCGAAGACCTTCAGTTCCCAGGCCTCGCGCCACTTCGGCTCGGTCATGCCGAAGATGTCGCCGCGCGGGATGGCGCCGGCGTTGTTCACCAGGATGTCGGCGTGGGCCACGGCCTCGACCACCGCACGGGCCGTGTCGCCCTTGGAGAAATCGGCCGGATGGATCTCGACCGGCACGTTATGACGGGCACGGATCTTGTCCCGCGCCGCCTCGAGCGACTCCTTTGAACGCGAGGCGATGTGGACGGCGCAGCCCTCGGCCGCGAACCCCATGGCGCAGGCAAAGCCGATGCCGCGGCTGCCGCCGGTGATGAGGACGGTCTTGCCGCTGAGTTTCAGGTCCATGTCGTGATTTCCTAAAGCCTGTAAGTCGAGCCGATGGTTGCGCGGCCATCCTCGGTTTTAACGCGGCCGTCCTTCACCATCTGCACCAGATGCGCCAGCATCGAACGGCCGGCAGCAGCGTGAAGATGGATCGGCGTGTCGGCGTAGTTCTTGGCCACCATCTGCGGGACGGTCTGAGGGCCTTCCTTGAGACGCGCCATGATCTGCGCCTCGCGGCCCAGGCGATGTTCGATATAGGCCTGCACGAAGGGATTGGGATTTCGAATCTCGGCGCCGTGCGTGGGAATGTAGAGCGTCTCGTCGCGCGGCAGCAGCTTGCGCAGACTGGCGAAATAGTCGGCCATGTTGCCGTCGGGCGGCGAGATTACCGCCGTCGACCAGCCCATGACATGGTCGCCCGAGAGCAGCGCCTTGTCTTCCTTCACCGCGAAGCAGAGATGGTTGGAGATGTGGCCGGGCGTGTAGACCGCCTCGACGTTCCAGCCATCGCCCTGGACCACGTCGCCATCGGCGAGCTTGACGTCGGGCGCGAAGGCGAAGTCGCCCCCTTGCTCCGTGGTCGCGCCTTCCGGCGGTTTGGGATGCGCGCCATAGGCATAGACTTTGGCGCCGGTCGCCTTGGCGAGCGCGGGCGTGGCCGGCGAATGATCGACATGAGTGTGGGTGACGAGAATGTGCGTCACCGTCTCGCCGCGCACGGCGCGCAGCACCGCCTCGACGTGCTCCGGTTGATCCGGGCCGGGATCGACCACCGCCACCTTGCCGTGGCCGACGATGTAGGTGCCGGTGCCCTTGAAGGTGAAGGGGTTCGGGTTATTGGCGACGACGCGGCGGATCAGCGGCGTCACCTCCATCGCGGTCCCGTAGTCGAACTTGAAGTCCCTGATGAAAGGAATACCGGGCATCGCTTTACTCTTACGGTGAAGGCGGCGTCAGCTTGTAGAGCGCATTGCGGAGGTCGGAGCTGACATAGACGTTGCCCGACCGGGCCACCGCCACGCCCGTCGGCACCAGCGCCGGCGGACCGCCGGGAAACGGTGCAAGGCCGATGTCGAGGTTGGAGGCGATCACGGTCCTGGCGCCGGAGCTGGGGTCGATGGCGACCACGCGCTTCTGGCCCACTTCTGCGACGAAGAGACGGCCGTCGGGCCCAACGTCGATGCCCTCCGGACCGGCCAGGCCATCGGCCACGACCCTGCGGGACGCCGTCGCGACATCGATCTGGAGCACCGCTCCGCCGGCGATCTCGGTGATGTAGATCAGGTTGCCCGGGCCCTGGGCCATGGCGACCGGCCCGCGCAACTCCTTGGCGGCGACGCTTCGCACCTTGCCGTCGGGACTCACCTTCACGAGGTTGCCGCTCGCCAGCTCCGCGACATAGATCGAGCCGTCGGCGGCCTCCAACGCGTCGACGGGCGCGGCGAAACCGGTCAGTGTTGCGATGAGCTTGCCAGTCTTGCGGTCGACTTTTTCGACAGTGTTGGAGAACCAGCTCGACAGCAGCACATACTTCGGTCCGACCGAGATGCCGATCGGATAGGCATGTGTCTCACCGTGCACGCGCAGCACATCGGAGACCGCGCCGCTCTGGCCGTCGACGGTGCGATAGCTGAAGACGTCGGCCACGTGCACCGTCTCCTTGCCGCCCTCGGTCGTGACGACGAGGTCGGCCGGGACGGCGAGTTTGCCCTCGACGATGGTCCTGGCAGCGCCGGTGTGCTTGTCGACGAGATAGATGCCGTTGTCGGTCATCGACGTCACGAACAGGCGGCCGCGCGAATCGAAGGCGAGGTTGTCGAGGCCGGGCTTCATCGAGGCTACCAGCTTCTTGGCCTTGCTGGTGAGGCTGACGCTCCACACGCCACCGGTGCCGGTATCGACCACGTAGAGATTGTCGCGGTTCTGGGGATCGATGTTGGCCGCGGCCGGAATCTTGAAGCCCGAGGCGATCACGTCCATCGCGCCGGTCTCGAGATTGACCTTCACGACCTCGCCCTTGAACCACAGTGGCCCGTAGAGGAAGCCGTCGTCGCGATGGATCTCGAAGCCGTTCAGGCCACCCATCTTCTCCGCGATGCGGCGCAGCTCGGTGCGCGGGAACGGCTTGAAGTCGGGCTTGTCGACGTTCTTGAGATCAATCTCGTAGAGCGCATCGCCGAGGAAGACCTCGGACACGAACAGCCGTCCATCCTTGCCGAAGGCGATCGAATTGGGTCCGCTCATGCCGTTGGCGACTTCGATGGTCTTGCCGTTGGGCTTGCGGACATAGACCTTGCCCAGCAGGAAGGCCGTCCACGCCATGGTGCCGTCGTCGGCGAAGGCGATGTCGTCGGCCATGCCGGTTGGCGCGTCGATCACACGATCGACCTCACCCGTGTCGACCTGCACGCGGTAGAGGGTTTGGCCGATCACGGAGCCTGCGAAAAGCTGGTCGTCCTTGTTGAACGCCAGACCGTGCACGCCATGGAACCACGAGCCCGGCACCAGGAACTGCTGGCTGTATTCCGGGGACGCCGCGGGGGCCGCAACCGGCGCTGGCTGCGCAAACGCACTGCCCGCGACAGCAAACACAACCGCTGCCGCCGTGCAAAACCGGCCCAAACCCATCCGTTTCCTCCGACCGTCTCTCGCGGCGCGGACTTTAGACCGCGCGACACATTTTGTAACGCCGCACCCTTCAGCTACCATGGTGAGGCTTGAAAAACATGCTCTTTACGGGAGAAAGCACATGCCGGGTCCGCTTTCGGGACTGACGATCGTCGAGTTGGCCGGGATTGGGCCGGGCCCGATGTGCTCGATGATGCTGGGCGACATGGGCGCCAATGTAATCCGTGTCGACCGCACCAAGAGCCACGTCATGGACCGCATCGCCGATCCCAAGTTCGCCGTGCACAACAGGAGCCGGCGCTCGGTTTCGATCGACCTGCAGAAGAAGGAAGGCATCGACGTCGTGCTGCGCCTGATCGAGAAGGCCGACGGCATGACCGAACCGTTCCGCCCCGGAGTCGCGGAGCGCCTGGGCGTCGGGCCCGACGTCTGCCTCAAGCGCAATCCCAAGCTGGTCTACGGACGCATGACGGGCTGGGGCCAGGAAGGCCCGCTCGCCAAGGCGGCCGGCCACGACATCAACTACATCGCGCTCACCGGCGCGCTGCACGCCATCGGCAGCAAGGACAGGCCGATGCCGCCACTCAACCTGGTCGGTGACTTCGGTGGCGGCGGCATGCTGCTGGCCTTCGGCATGGTGTGCGGCCTGCTCGAATCGCAGAAGTCGGGCAAGGGCCAGGTGGTCGATGCCGCCATGGTCGACGGTGCGGCGCTCCTGCTGGGCGGCATCTATGGCATGGCGGGCGCCGGCCTCTGGAAGGACGAGCGCGAGACCAACATGCTGGACGGTGGCGCCCACTTCTATGGCACTTACGAGACCAAGGACGGCAAGTTCATCTCCATCGGCTCGATCGAACCGCAGTTCTACGAGCTGCTGCTCGAGAAGACCGGACTCAAGGGCCAGAACCTGCCGCCGCAGATGGATCGCAAGATGTGGGGCGACCTCAAGACCAGGCTCGCGGGCGTATTCAAGACCAAGACGCGCGACGAATGGTGCGCGATCATGGAAGGCACCGACATCTGCTTTGCTCCCGTCCTCACCATGCAGGAAGCCTCGCAGCATCCGCATGCCAAGGCGCGCGGTGCCTATGTCGACGTCTCGGGCTTTGCCCAGCCGGCCGCCGCGCCGCGCTTCTCGCGCACCAAGGAAAGCGTCAAGGGTCCCGCCGCCAAGCGCGGCCAGCACACCGACGAGATCCTGGGCGAGAGCGGCTTCTCGACAAAGGAGATCGGCGAGCTGAAGGCGACGGGCATCGTCGGGCCGCAGTGACGCGGCCCGGATGATCCGCGCCTTCGAACTGGCAGTCCGGCAGCTCGGCGATCCCAGGCTGCGCGTCGTCATCTGGCAATCGCTGGGCTTGTCGCTGCTGCTGCAGATCGCCATCGGTGTCGGGGCGTGGTGGCTGCTGCAGTCCTTCGCCACCTTCCAGTGGAACTGGCTTAACGAGACCATCCGCTGGCTGGGCGGCGGCGCCGTCGCCGTGCTGGCGCTGATGCTGTTCCCGGCAAGCTTCGGCATCGTGATCTCGATCTTCCTGGAGAGGATCGCCGACATCGTGGAGGGTGAGCATTATCCGCAGCTCGGCCGCGCCCGCGGTATTCCCATGTGGGTCGGCATCCGCTCCGGCATCGCCTTCCTGCTCCTCCTGGTGGCGCTCAATCTCGTGCTGCTGCCGTTCTACCTGGTGGCGCTGTTCATCGCCGGGTTGGGCGCGGCACTGTTCTATGGCGCCAACGGCTGGCTGGCCGGCCGGGAGTACTACGAGCAGGTCGCCCTGCGCCGCCTCGACCCGGCCGACGTGAAGGCCCGACGCAAGGCCAATGGCGGCGTGCTGTGGCTGACCGGCATTGTCCTGGTGTTCCTAGGCACCATCCCGATCCTCAACCTGATCGTGCCGGTGCTGGGCATGGCGGCGATGGTGCATATCGCCCAGACATTGAAGCCGCCCCTTAATTTGCCGGCCGGCCCGCGTTAGACTGACGGCATGAAAAAGACATTTGGGGCTCTCGCGTTCATTCTATTCCTGGGCGGCTGCGTCACCGATTCCAGTCCGCAATATTCCCTCGCCAGCGGCGAAAAGGGCGTCTTCACCTCGCGCAATCCCGGAACGCCGATCCCGCTCGATCGCATCAAGGGCATGGACGAGCAGCAACTCGCCACCACATTCGGCGCCGCCTCTCTAGATCGCAAGGACGAGCCGGCCCGCGTGCTGCGTTACCAGTCCGACGCCTGCACGCTGTTCGTCTCACTCTACCGCCGCAACGGCGCGCCGTGGCGGGCCGAGTTCGCCGACGCCTACGACACGCACCTGCGCCCCCTGCCGCCCGACCAGTGCGCCGGCTCGGTGGCGGCGCAGAAGCGGCGCGTGGCGTAGTCACTGCAGTCGCTGCCATAGCTGCGCCACCGAGGCGCAGGCCCTGCCATCGGCAACCATGTCGAGATGGCCGAAGCCCGGCTCGACCGTCACCGCGACTTTCGGATTGAGTTCAGCGAACAAGGGCGCGTAGCGCTCGGCGTAGAACAGCTCATCCTTGCCGCCGACTACAACCGCTGTCGGCCGGTCGATTCGACCCAGTGCCGCGCGCCAGTCGCGCGCGAGCTGCAGGCCGGCCGCGAGCCGGAAGGAATAGACCGGCGTGCGATTCTCGCTGGGCTTGGCCGCGGTCGCGAAGCGCAGCACCGGCAGGCCCTGGAACCACGGCAGGCCAAAACCATCGAGGATCGTCAGTGCCACCACGCGCGGTGCTGCCACGCTTACCCAACCGCCCGAGGCGGGCCGGGTGGTGGGCGAGTCCTGGGAAATGAAGGGCGAGATGGCGAGATAGTCGTCGAACCGCGCGCGGTTGGGACCACTCGCCGTGCGCAGCACGAAGCCGCCGCCCGATGAGAAGCCGACCAGGCTGCGGCGGATCTTCGGATCGATGAGGCCGGCCGCTTGCACGAAATCGACGAGATCGTCGTCGAGCTGTTGGCGGTAGGAGACGTCGCCGTTGACTGTGCCGCTGCCGCCATGGCCGCGCAGGCTGATGGAATAGACCGTACCGCCGGCCTGCTGCAGGGCCTGGGCGAGCTTGTGCATGGAGATGCTGGAACCCGACGACCCGTGGACGAGAACCACGGCGCGATCGGCGCGGCCCGGATAGAGCCGATATGCCAGCGGCGCGCCGTCGCGGGCCGCGACGCGCCTGACCTCGGGAATCTCGGCTCTGTTCCACGCCTCGGTTCCCGGCAGGGTGTCGCCCGCGGCCAGGCGCGGCACCTCGGCCGGCGTGCTGAAGGCGATGACGCCAGCAAAGGTCGCGGCCGCGGCCAGAACGAGGCTTGCCAGGCCGATGAGGGTGCGACGGATCCAGGGATGCATGTGAGTCACTCCACCAAAGCCATGGCCGCACGGCGCGCCCGCAGAATCACCCCGGCCAGCCAACCAAGGCCGATTCCGGCCACGATTCCGCCCACCGCGCCGGCCAATCCGATCCAGAGCGGCTCGGCCTTGAGCGCCGGCGCGACGCCGATCAGCACGCCCAGCGCATAGCGCGCGGCAAAGACGGAGAGGCCGAAGGCCAGCATGAACCAGCCGCCCGCGATTTCTATCCGGCCGTCCGCGAGAGACCGCGCGGCATGGCGGCGACCGAGCGCCAGGCCCAGGGGGAATGCCGGCAGCAGGGCCACCGCCCATCCCGCCGCCGCCAGACCCGGCTGAACCGACTGGGCGATGCCCGCAAGGGAGAGGGCCAAGCCGACCAACGGCAAGATAGCCAGTCGCCACGGCGGCACGATGCGTGGCCGAAGGCTCAACGCTCCTATCCAGACGACAAATGCCATCAACGGCCACACCCAGAGCGGGGTGTTTGTGACGATCTGGAAAAGTGACGGCATGCGGCGCTCCTGCAGCAATGATTGGGCGCCACATTCACCAGGAGCCGCGCCCCGATCCATCTTCGCTACGTGGAAGTGCTGGCGTTTTTCGCGATCTGCCGTCAATCATCCGTTCACGATGCGCGAATCGCCCTATGTCAGGTCACTGCCGTACAGTCTGCCGGCGATTGTCGGTTTTGCCGCCGTCATGGCGGTGACCGGACCGTTCGGCACCTACGAGCACATGGGTCTGGGCGTCCGGTTCGTCTATTTCGCCATCATTAGTGTCCTGAATTGGCTGCAGGTGATCGCGCTGGCGGCCTGGTTCGGCCGCATCGAGCCGATCGACCGCTGGCCTGTTGCCGGACGCATGACCCTGGTCGGCCTGCTGGCCGCTTTGCCGGGCACCGCCGAAATCTTCCTGGTCAATGCCTGGGTGGGGCGCCCGATCCCGCTGTCAGCGCTGCCCACGCTCTTTCCCGAAAACGCCTTCCTGACGATCGTCATCTCGGTCGTGATCGGCCTGTTCGTCGAGCAACGCCTGCGTGCCCGGGCCGATGCCGAGCGCGAACGTGTCGCGGCGCTGCCTGTCACGCCCAATCCCGCGCCGCCCGACTTCTTCCGCCGCATCCCGCCCGCGCTGGGACGCGACCTGTTGGCGCTCGAGATGGAGGATCACTACCTCCGCATCCACACGGCGCTGGGCAGCGATCTCATCCTGCTGCGCCTGCGCGATGCGCTTGCCGAACTCGGCAGCGGACGCGGCCGTCAGGTGCATCGCTCGTGGTGGGTGGCCGAAGGCGCGGTCGCGGCGGTCGAGCGCGGGGCCGGCCGCCTTGTCCTGAAACTGCGCAACGGCATCGACGTGCCGGTGAGCAAGACTTTCCGCGACCAGGTGAAGGGGGCGGGCTGGCTCGACGCGTGACTCTCACGAGTCCGTGAGAGAGCGCATCCGGGGTGACCTCTTGCTGCGTCTAAGGATCGTGCGATCTGGCACGAAACGCGGAACAGGAGAGGCAAATATGGCTTTCACGAGCAAATTCGCATGCCTTGGCGGCGCATCTCTGCTGGCACTTTCGATCGGCATCGCCTCGGCCGAGGCGGCGACCCTGGTCGGCCTGACCGCCGACAACACGCTGGTGAAGATCGACACGGCCACGATGGCCGCCTCCGCGCCCATGGCGATTTCCGGCGCTGACAAGATCGTGGGCATCGACCAACGTCCGGCCGACGGCAAGCTCTACGGCCTCACCGCGGCCGGGCAGCTTGTCGTCATCGACCACATGAGCGGTGCCGCCACGGCGGGCAGCATGTTGTCGGAGAAGGTGGCGCTGGGACCGCGCCCGGTCGTCGACTTCAACCCCGTGGCCGACCGCCTGCGCGTGATCGCCGCCGATGGCGTCAGCCTGCGCATCAATGTCGACACCGGCGCCACGCTGATCGACAAGCCGCTCAACTACGATGCCGCCGATGCCAGCGCGGCCAAGAAGCCGGCGGTCGCCGCCGGCGCCTACACCAACTCGATGAAGGGTGCCAAGGGCACTGAGCTGTTCCATGTCGATGGCGGCAACGGTGCGCTGGTGCTGCAGAATCCGCCAAACGACGGCGTTCTGAAGACCCGCGGCATGGTCGGCGTCACGGCCCCGGCCGACCTGGTGATGGACATCGCCAACGACGGCGAAGGCAAGAACACCGCCTACCTGATCGCCGGCGACGCGCTCTACACGCTGGATCTCACCAGCGGCAAGGCCACGCAGGTCGGCATGATCAAGGGCATGAATGGCAAGCTGGTCGATATCGCGGTCTGGAACTAGTTACTTGCCGGCGCGATCCTCGCGCCACAGGTCGAGCTTCTCCTGCACCGGTCGGTCGGAAAAGGAGAACAGCACCGCGTCGGTATCGGCGCGGTGCTCTACTTTGGCCCAGCTCGGCACGACGAAATGATCACGCTTCTTCCAGCGCATCACCTTGTCGCCGATCTTGCTCTCGCCCGTGCCCTCGACCACTGAGAAGACCGTGCCGTCGGTGCTGCGGTAGGGCGCGCTCTCGAATCCCTTGGGCAGGAGCTGCATGAAGGTGCCCATGGTGGCGATCGGCGCCCCGCCGTTCGCCGGATTGACGTAACGCAGCTTGTAGCCGTGGCAGGCGTCGGGCGGGCCGGCCTTGGCCAGCCCCTGCAGCGCCTCGCGTGTGCGGGCATAGGGATAGTTGAAGATCGGCGAGGTCTGCTTTACCGGCTTCCAGTCGACCGGCAGCAGACCGCTGGCAAATTTGGCGTCCGACGTGCCTTCAGGGGTGGTGACGACCTGCTCATCGGTCTCACCATTCTCGGCGAAGCCCGCATTGAACATCGCCACCAGCGGAATATCGAGTCCGTCCAGCCACACCATCGGCTTCGACGAATCGTTACCGTGATCGTGCCAGGTCCAGGTCGGCGTGATGACGAAGTCACCCTCGTGCATGATCGTGCGCTCGCCATCGACGGCGGTGTAGGCGCCCTCGCCCTCGACGATGAAGCGCAGCGCCGACTGGGTATGGCGATGGGCAGGCGCCACCTCGCCCGGCAGGATGAGCTGCAGGCCGGCATAGAGCGTCGGTGTGATGCAGGCGCTGCCCGGCATTGCCGGATTCTCCAGGATCAGCACGCGACGCACCGCCTCCTTGGCGGTGATCAGCGTGCCCGATTCCATCAGGAACGGCCGCACCTTGTCGTAGTCCCAGCTCGCCGCCTGGTATTTTGGCGCAGGCTGCGGCGGCACGAGTTGGTGCAACGACTCCCACAACGGCGCCATCGAGAGGCCGCCGATGCGCTCGTAGAAATCGCGGCGTGCGTTGTTGCGGGTGGGCTCAGCGGCCACGGTAGGCGCCCAATGCCTATTCGGCGGCGGCCCGCAGCGGGACGCCCATCCTGGCCGCAGCGCGGTCACGGCAGGCCGCGGCAAAGGCCGAGAACACCTTCATCGAAACCGGATTCTCGAGCGCCTTGTATTCAGGATGCCATTGCAGCGCGAGGACGAAGCCTGGCGCGTCGGGCACGCTCAGCGCCTCGACCTGACCGTCCTCACAACACGTCGCCTCCACCCGCGCGCGCGATGCCAGGACATCGACGCCCTGCGCATGCAGAGAATTTACCCTCACCCGCCGTTCGCCCAGCAGTCGATGCAGCAACCCGCCCGCGACGATATCGACGTCATGCGCCGGTGCATAGTTAACGTCCATGTCGGGCGACTTCGGCGAGCGATGATCGCGTCGGCCATCGACTTCGTGCACGAGCTGATGCAGCGAACCGCCCAGCGCCACATTGACCTCCTGAAGGCCGCGGCAAATCGCAAATAGCGGCAGGCCGCGATCGATCGTGTGCCGGATCAGCGGCAGGGTGGTGGCGTCGCGGGCGGCATCGTGGGCCGTGCCCGGCCGGCTCTCCTTGCCGTAGTGGTGCGGCTCGACATTGGAGGGGCTGCCGGTCAGCAGGACGCCGTCGAGCGTCTCCAGCAGCCGGTCGAGGGCTTCGGTCGTGGCGGCGTCATCGCCGAGTTCCGGTCCGATGGCCGGGATCAGCACCGGCAGGGCGCCGACGGCACGGACTACCGCCTGGACGTACTTGTCACCCACGGTGTGATGCCAGCCACCCCGCCCGTTCTCCTTGAAACAGGCGGAAACGCCGACAAGAGGCCGCACAACAGACCGATCCATATCCGTGCCAAATCCTGAAAATAGAACGGTTTATCATCGCCAACGGCAGGACCCTTGGCAATTGCCTCGGGAACGCGCCTGCCCGCGCCTTGTGCAGTGCAGCCCTGCATGGTACCGCCCGCGCCGTCGAACCCTAAAAGCCCAACCGAGTGAAAGTACGCCATGACGACGACGCCCCCGCCTGCCCCGCCGTCCGCCGACCAGCCCCAGGCGGTCGCCCCGCTCACCATGCACGGCCAGTACATCAAGGACCTGAGCTTCGAGAACCCGCGCGCGCCGCAGAGCCTGATCGAGCAGACCCAGCCGCAACTCACCCTCAACGTCCAGGTGACCAACCGCCAGTTCGACGCCAAGACCTTCGAGGTCGCGCTCACGATCGAGGCCAGTGCCCAGACGCCCGAAAAAGAGCCGCTGTTCATGCTCGAGCTGGTCTATGCCGGCACCGTTTCCCTGGGTGAGCTGCCGCAGGAGGCCTACGGGCCGCTGCTGTTCATCGAGACGCCGCGCCTACTGTTCCCGTTCGCTCGCGCCGTCGTGGCCAACGCCACGCGCGAGGCAGGCTTTCCGCCGCTCAACATCGCACCAGTGGATTTCGTCGCGCTCTATCGCCAGCAGCTCGAAGCCAACGGCGGCCGGATGCCCGGCGTGGCCGACGGTCCGGTCGGCCACGCCTAGCCAGTCGCTGCGATCCGCTCAGGCCTTCAGCCAAAGCGGGTCGCTGAGCTTCTTCAGGAATTCGGCGTGGGCCGCGAGTTCGGCCGCGCCCACGACGTGCGGCCGGGCTGGCCGAACCGGCCGGTTGTTCGGCGCCGACGTGCCGTCCGAGGCGGTGCCCGCCATCTCCGGGGCCAGGCCGAGATCGCGTTGCCGGCCGCCACTCAGTTCCAGGTAGACCTCGGCCAACAGCTCCGAGTCGAGCAGCGCGCCGTGCTTGGTGCGATGCGCATTGTCGATGCCGAAGCGCTCGCACAGGGCGTCGAGGCTGGCGCGCTGCCCAGGGAATTTGCGCCGCGCCATCGACACGGTGTCGACGTAGGGGTTGGCAATCCGGGCCTTGCCCGCGCGTTCGAGTTCGGCGTTGAGGAAGCCCAGGTCGAATTGCGCGTTATGAATCACGAGCTGCGCATCGCCCAGGAAGGCCAGCAGCTCGTCGGCCTTGTCGCCGAACAACGGTTTGTCAGACAGGAATTCTTCAGTAAGGCCGTGCACATCCAGCGCGCCGGTCGGCATGTCGCGCTCGGGATTGAAGTAGCAGTGAAAGGTAATGCCGGTGGCGACCATGTTCACCAGCTCCAGGCAGCCCACTTCGACGATGCGATGGCCCGACAGCGGATCGAGTCCAGTGGTCTCGGTGTCGAGGACGATTTCGCGCATCCCGACCGTTTAGCCTATTTGCGACGGGTGCGTGCGAGCTGGCCTGTGAATCGTTCCCGCCACGGATTAGGTGGCCAAAAGCGCCCGGGACACTGTCGCAGCCGAGCGACGGCGGCAGCCAACGCGGCCCGCGTCGGCGCCAGCCCCAGTCCGGTCGGGATGACGATGCTGGCCTTGCGGCGTTTCAGGGCGTCCGGCACCTGCTGGCGCAGGATGCCGTCGAGTTTCTCCGCTGTCATGCCGGGCCGGGCCATGACACGACGGCGCTGCAGGAAGGCCGGCGCGCTCACCACCAGGGTGGCATCGACGCGGCGCTCGCCCAGCCCCTCGAACAGCAAAGGGATATCGAGGACGACCAGCTTTTCTCCCGCCAGTGCGGCCCGGCGCAGAAACGCCTTCTGCCGACGGCCCACCAGCGGATGAACGATGGCCTCAAGCTGGCGCAGTGCGGACTTGTTGCCGAAGACGCGCGCGCCCAGCGCCTGGCGGTCGAGCACGCCCGCCTTCACGACACCGGGGAACGCCGCCTCGATGCCGGGAAGGGCAGCGCCGCCCGGTGCCTGCAGCGCATGAACAGCGGCATCGGCGTCGTACACAGGCACTCCCATCTCCCGCAGCATCTTCGCCGCGGTCGACTTGCCCATGCCGATCGATCCGGTCAGTCCGACGATGACCATTCGTGCAGACGCCTCGCCGGCGTCAGGGCACCAGGATCGTCTGGCCCGTCGTCTTGCGGCTCTCCAGATCGATATGCGCCTGCGCTGCTTCGGCCAGCGGATAGTGCTGATCGATGGCAATCTTCACCTTGCCGCTCTTGACCATCTTGAACAGCGACTTGGCCGAGGCTTCGAGATCGGCGCGCGTGGCAGTGTAGGCGCCGAGGCTCGGACGGGTCAGGTAGAGTGAGCCCTTGGCGTTCAGGATACCGACAGACTGCGGCGGCACGGCGCCCGAGGCGTTGCCGAACGAGACCATCAGGCCGCGCGGCTGCAGAACGTCCAGCGAGGCAGCCCATGTGTCCTTGCCGACGCCGTCGAACACAACCGGCACCTTCTTACCCTTGGTGATCTTCATCACCTGCTCGACGATGTTTTCCTTGCTGTAGTCGATCGTCCACTTGTAGCCGTTCTTCTTGGCAAGGGCCGCCTTCTCAGGCGACGACACGGTGCCGATCACCTTGTAACCACGCGCCTTGGCCCATTGGCCGAACAGCAGGCCGACGCCGCCGGCGGCGGCATGGAACAGGATGATGTCGCCCTTCTTCAGCCAAGCCTTGGCAGTGTGGTCGACGAGATATTCCGTGGTCATGCCCTTCAGCATGATGGCCGCGGCCTGCTCGTCGCTCACGCCCTTGGGCACGTGCACGAGCTGGTCGACGCCCATCAGGCGCTCCTGGCAGTAGGCGCCCAGCACGCCGCAGTAGGCGACGCGGTCGCCCTTCTTGAAGCCGCGCACCTTCGGTCCGACTTCGACGATGACGCCGGCGGCCTCACGGCCAACCGCGTTCGGCAGCGGCGTCGCATAGAGGCCAGAGCGCGTGTAGACGTCGATGAAGTTGAGGCCGATCGCAGTGTGGCGGATCTTCACCTGCCCGGGGCCGGGCGAGCCGACCTCGACCTCCTCGAGCTTCATCTTCTCCGGGCCACCGTTCTCGTGCATCAGAATGGACTTGGACATCTCTTCTCTCTCCCTTGAAATCAGATAGCTATTCGGCGGCGTGCCTGCTGGACCCGTTCCATGTCGCGCTCGATCGCAAGCGGTCGGTCACGGAAAAGTCCCCTCAGGCTTATGGGGCCGGTTGCGGCGGTCGAGTATAGTGACCGGCATCCCGCGCGCCAGCCCGGCCAGGCTGGCCCACATCCCTGCTGCCCCGAGGGTCTATGCGCCGCCGTCGTTTCCTCGCTGCTGCAACCGCCTCAGGGCTCGCCGTGCCCACCATCGTCCAGGCGCAGGATGTCACCCGGAGCACCAAAGCGGCGTACCGCCTGGCGACGCTCAGCCGCGATCTCGAACAGCCCTGGAGCATCGCGTTCCTGCCTGACGGACGGCTGCTGATCACCGAGAGGCCCGGCCGCCTGCGCCTGTTCTCCAACGGGAGACTGGAGCGCACACCGCTCGGCGGCGTGCCGAAGATCTATGCCAGCAACCAGGGGGGCCTGCTCGACGTCTGCCTGCATCCCGAATTCGTGCGCAATCGCGTGCTGTACCTGTCCTACTCGGCCGAGGGCGCCGGCGGCGCCGCCACCGTGGTGGCACGGGCCGAGTTCACCGATGGCGGCCTGCGCAACGTTACGCCCATCTTCGAGGCCCTGCCGCGCACCTCGGGTGGCCTGCATTTCGGCTCGCGCATCGCCTTCGATCGTGACGGTTTGATGTACGTGACGACAGGCGAACGCTACCAGATGCGCCGCGCCCAGGATCTCGGCGATCTCGGCGGCAAGGTGGTCCGCTTGCGCGACGACGGCTCGGTGCCCTCGGACAATCCTTTCGTCGGCCGGGCCGGTGCACGGCCGGAGATTTTCACCTACGGCCATCGCAATCCTCAGGGCCTGGCGATGAATCCCGACACCGGCCGGATGTGGCTGGTCGAACATGGTCCGCGCGGCGGCGACGAGCTCAACCTGCTCACTGCCGGCGCCAACTATGGCTGGCCGATCGTCACCCACGGCATCGACTACAGCGGCGCCAAGATCAGCGATCACAAAAGTCTGCCCGGCCTGCAGGACCCGGTGCGCGTCTGGGTGCCGTCGATCTCGCCCTCCGGCCTTTGCTTTTACACCGGCCAGCGCTTCCCGGGCTGGCGGGGCTCTGTCTTCACCGGCGCCCTGTCGAACGAGGCACTGTTCCGCATCGAAGTCGATGGCGAGCGATACCGCAGTGAAGAGCGGTTGCTCGTCGACCGACTTCCCTATATCCGCGACGTGCGTCAGGGCCCCGATGGGCTCCTCTATGTCGTCACCCACGCCAATGACGGCGGCCTGTTCCGCGTCGAACCCGCGTAAGCGTCACAGATCATGTCCGTCCCCGCACTCATCCTCGCCTCCGCCAGCGCCTCACGGCGCCAACTCCTCACCAACGCCGGGCTTGCTTTCGATATCGAAACGTCGGGCGTCGACGAGGACGAGGTCAAGTTGAGCCTGCTCGGCGAACGCGCCTCACCGCAGGATGTCGCCGAGACGCTGGCCGAACTCAAGGCGAAGCGGGTCTCGGCCCGGCATCCCGCGGCGATGGTGATCGGCGCCGATTCGACGCTCGCCTGCGACGGCCGCCAGTTCGACAAACCGCCGACGCTGGCCGCCGCCCGCGAGCAGCTTCTGGCGCTCGCCGGCCAGTCGCATGAGCTCTGCTCCTCGGTGGTAGTGGCACGCGCCGGCGTGCGCCTGTGGCATTGCAACGAGCGCGCCCGACTGACCATGCGGCCATTCACCGACTCGTTCATCGATGCCTATCTGGCCCGGGCCGGCGAGCAGGTGACGACGTCGGTGGGCGCCTATCAGCTAGAAGGGCTGGGCGCGCATCTGTTCAGCCGCGTCGACGGCGATTACTTCACCATCCTCGGCCTGCCCCTGCTGCCGCTGCTGTCGTTTTTGGCCGGCCATGGCATCGGCCTGGAGTCTCAAGAATGAACGCATACGACGCACTCGTGGCCGAAGCGGCCGGCCGGCCCTTCGCCGCCATCGTCGGCTGGCCGATCGAGCATTCGCGTTCGCCGGCGCTGCACGGCTACTGGCTGAAGCAGCATCGTATCGAAGGCCATTACGGCCGCTTGCCGGTCGAGCCCAAGCGCGCCGCGCTGGAAGAGCTGGTGACCTTTCTTCGGCGCACGCCCAATGCGCGCGGCTGCAACCTGACTTTGCCTCACAAGATCGAGATCATGCCGCTGCTCGACCGTATCGATCCGGGCGCGCAGCGAATCGGCGCGGTGAATACCGTGGTCAAACAGGCCGACGGTACGCTGGTAGGCCGCAACACCGACGGCTTCGGGTTTCTCGAGGCGCTCCGCTACAATGCCCCGCACTGGCGCGGCGAGGCAGGGCCCGTCGTCGTGCTGGGCGCAGGGGGCGCCGCCCGAGCCGTGGTCGCAAGTCTGGTCGACGCTGAGGTGCCCGAGTTGAGACTGGTCAACCGTACGCGGGAAACCGCGATCGACCTGGGTGTGGCGCTCACGCCCAATGATGGCCGCAGGATCGTCATCGGCTCCTGGGATGAGCGGGCCGACTTGCTCGACGGCGCGACTCTGCTGGTCAACACCACATCACTCGGCATGAAGGGGCAGCCGCCGCTCGACATCGATCTGGCAAAGCTCCCGCGCAGCGCTATCGTCTACGATATCGTCTATGTGCCACTCGAGACGGCGCTGCTTGCCGAGGCACGGGGCCGCGGCAATCGCTGCGTCGACGGACTAGGCATGCTGCTTCATCAGGGTCGGCCGGGGTTCGAGGCCTGGTTCGGCGTCAAGGTCGAGGTCAGCGCCGAGCAACGCCACGTGACTGCAGCCGATCTCGGGGCCTGACAATGGAAAGCAATCCGCCTCCCGGATTCAAACCGCTGTTCCGCACCAGCCCGTTCCTCGACCACAACGGGCCGTTCTTCTATCGCGAGAACGACGACGGCACGTTCGTTGTCGGTCTCCGCATCCAGCCCAAGCATGCCAACGCCCGCGGCATCGCCCATGGTGGCCTGCTGATGACGTTGTGCGACATCGCCCTGGGCTATCGCACGACCCGCAGCCAGACGCCGTCGCCGATGCTGACGACGGCCAGTGTGAAAGCCGACTTTGCAGGTTCGGCCAAGATCGGCGACTGGGTCGAGGCCCATGTCGACGTGCACAAGGTCGGCGGGCGATTGGCCTTCGCCAACTGCTACCTCAAGGTCGGCGACGAGCGGATCGTGCACGCGAGCGCGGTGTTCGCACGGACGGGTGACCGCTCGTAAAGAGAGCGCCACTCCCGTGGCGCTCTTTTGAGTTCTCATCCATTCTGAACCGTGCGGGCTCTCGGCGCTGATTACAGCGCCTGTTGCCCGCCAGGGCGCGCAGGAGCGCGCCCTATTGATTCATCGAGCTGAAGAAGTCGTTGTTGGTCTTGGCGGTGCGCAGCTTGTCGAGCAGGAATTCGATGGCATCCACCGCACCCATCGGCATGAGGATGCGACGCAGCACCCACATCTTGCTGAGCGTGGCGCGATCGACCAGCAGCTCTTCCTTGCGGGTGCCCGACTTGGTGATGTCGATCGCCGGGAAGGTGCGCTTGTCGGAGACCTTGCGGTCGAGGATGATTTCCGAGTTACCGGTGCCCTTGAACTCCTCGAAGATGACTTCGTCCATGCGGCTGCCGGTATCGATCAGGGCGGTCGCGATGATGGTGAGAGAGCCACCTTCCTCGATGTTGCGCGCCGCGCCGAAGAAGCGCTTGGGACGCTGCAGCGCGTTGGCGTCGACACCGCCGGTCAGCACCTTGCCGGAGCTCGGCACCACGGTGTTGTAGGCGCGACCCAGCCTCGTGATGGAATCCAGCAGGATCACCACGTCCTTCTTGTGTTCGACGAGGCGCTTGGCCTTCTCGATCACCATTTCCGCGACGGCAACGTGCCGCGAGGCCGGCTCGTCGAAGGTCGAGCTGACGACCTCGCCCTTCACCGTGCGCTGCATGTCGGTCACTTCCTCGGGACGCTCATCGACGAGCAGCACCATCAGGAAGACTTCGGGATTGTTGGCAGTGATGGCGTGCGCGATGTTCTGCAGCAGCACCGTCTTGCCGGTGCGCGGCGGCGACACGATCAGAGCGCGCTGGCCCTTGCCGATCGGCGCGATCAGGTCGATGACGCGGGTCGAGATATCGAGCTGCTGCTGCGGCGAGGAGCTCGCCTTCTTGGTGAGCGTGCCGGTTGTGCGCCTCGAACTGACGCGGCCCGACGAGGTGGCGCGGGCGCCACCCTCTTCTTCCTTGATGGCCGGCGCCATGACGGCAGCGCCGCCGTCCATCTCGAGCTTCAGCTTTTCGTCAGGGTAGAGCGGCGTCAGGCTGTCGAAGTTGATGCGATGACGCAGCGCCTCGGGATCGTCGAAGTTGATCTTGTTGATCTGGACCATGGCGAAGTAGCGCTCGCCGTCCTTGGGCGCCCGGATCTCGCCTTCCACCGTGTCGCCGGTACGAAGGCCGAAACGGCGCACCTGGGTCGGGCTGATGTAAATGTCGTCGGCGCCCGGCAGGTAGTTGGCTTCCATCGAGCGGAGGTAGCCGAAGCCGTCGGGCAGCACCTCGATGGTGCCGACGCCGAAGATGGCCTGGTCGGCCGCCGCCAGCTTCTGGAGGATTGCGAACATCAGTTCCTGGCGGCGCATCATGGCCGCGCCCTCGACGCCCTGCTCTTCGGCGAAGGCCAGGAGTTCGGGGGGCTTCTTCTTCTTCAGGTCTTGGAGATTCATGGGTCTTCGTTCCGAGGTGGGAATGACGCACGCGCTTCGGCGACCGGAACGGTCAAACCTGACTGAAAAAGCGCTGTGTCGTACTTGGGTGGGCCCCGTCGATCACCGCCGGGGAGGCGGCGCCAAGGGCCCTAGGTGGCGCCTATATAGGGACGCGACCCTGGTCTGTCAAAGGGTTACCGGCCGGTGTTCGGCTGGATCATGGCTCCTCCTCGGCCAGCATTTCGGCGTAGCGGAAGATCTCGGTATGGTCGGCGCCCTTGCCCAGCTTGCCGTCGGCGGCAGTCCAATAGGCCACGGCCTGCTCGAGGTTCGGCACCTTGAGCTTGAGATGCGTGGCGACATCGCCGGCGGTGCGCAGGTCCTTGGCCATCAGCGCCGTCGTGAAGCCGGCGACGAAGTTGCGCGGCACGACGAACTGCCGCCCCTTCACCTCGGTAGCGTTGCTCTTGCCCGTCGAGGTGTTGAAAACATCGACCATGGTCCCGGGGTCGAGCCCGAAGGCCTCTCCCACCACCAGCGCCTCGCACATGGCAACCAGGCCGGCGGCCGAGAGATAATTGTTGAGCGCTTTCAACGTATGGCCGGCACCGGCCGGGCCGCACAGCGTAATGGTCTTGCCCATGGCGCCGAAGACAGGCCGCACCCGTTCGAGATCGGCGGCGGTGCCGCCGACCATGATGCTGAGCGTACCGTCCAGGGCGCGCTTCACGCCGCCCGAAACCGGCGCATCGAGCAGGGCCACGCCGCGGCTGGCGAGATCGCGCGCGAGTTTCTGGGTGTCCACCGGATTGGACGAACTCATATCCATGACCAGCGCACCGGCCTGGAGGCCCTCGACGGCGGCATCGCGGCCCTCGATCAGCGCCTGCCGCACGATCTTGCCGTCGGGCAGCATGGTGATCAGTGCATCGGCGCCCTCGGCCGCGGCTTTGGCCGAGGCAGTGGCCAGCGCGCCAGGATGGGCGCCGACGAAGTCGGAAACGGCCTTCTGCGAGACGTCGAACACACGGAGCTTGAAGCCGGCGCCGGCGAGGCGCGCCGCCATCGGGCGGCCCATCATGCCGAGCCCGAGAAAGGCGATGGTGGCGGGAGGTACCAGCGGAGATGCGGTCATGAACAAGCCCCAGCAGTGAGATCGCAATCATACAATGGCAGCGCAGAGCGCGATGAGGGCCTGGCCCTCACCGCGCTCTGCGCCGGCCGGACGAAACCCGTGGCCTTAGATGCCGCGTTCCTTGAACACGCCGCTCGCCGTCTTGAAGGCGTCGAGGCTGGCCGGAATGCCGCAATAGATCGCGACCTGCAGGAAGATTTCCTTGATCTCTTCCTTGGTCAGACCGTTGTTCAGCGCGCCGTTGATATGGAGCTTGAGCTCGGGGCCACGGTTCAGCGCCGCCAGCATCGCGAGGTTCAGCATCGAGCGCGACTTCTTCGAGAGGCCCGGCCGCGTCCAGGCATAGCCCCAGCAATACTCGGTCGTGATGTCCTGGAACGCCATCATGAAGTCGTCGTTGGCGGCGCCGGCCAGCGAGTTGTCGACGTAAGCCGCACCAAGCACGGCTTTGCGCATCTTCATGCCGTCGTCGTACAGCTTCTTGTTGCGCGGGTTGGGTTTGGCTTTCTTCGCTTTAGCTTTGGCCGCAGCCATGGTCTTGCTCCTCCGTTCATGAAGTGACGGACGAGCATAGCGCAGGAAATTTCAGAGAACGACCTGACGCGCCGCCGAATCGGAATGGGCGTCGAGCCCTTTGTCGCGGGCCTGGCGGCAGAGATCGTCGATCGAGATGCCGTCGAGCTGCGCCATCATGCCGTCGCGCAGCTTCTCCCACACCGGCCACACCACCTCGTGGGCCAGTGGCGAGCCGACCGATGGATCGTTGGGTTCGGTCTCGGCCTCGAGATTGCGCACGACGCGCACGACCTCGCCGACCGTGATCTGCGTCCGGTCGCGGCCAAGGCGATAACCGCCCCGCGGACCGCGCTTGCCCGACAGGATGCCGGCGCGAACCAGATGCTGCAGGACCTGTTCGAGATAGCGTTTGGGGATGCGCTGGCGTTCCGTGATGTCACTGCTGCGCACCGGGTGCTCGCCGACGTGGAAAGCCACGTCGAGCACCGCCTCGAGAGCGAACATCGTCTTCTTGCTGAGCCGCGGCATTCCCCGGTCTCCTCAGGCCCTCGGCGCCGACCCCGCCATTTTGTCAGCCGGCGTCCCGTCCCCGGTCAAAACACCCGTTGATCCAAAGCCGCCGGCACCACGCGCCGTCCGATCGAGTTCGCCGACTTCCCGCCAGACTGCCCGGGCATGCCGGGCGATGACCAATTGTGCAATTCGCATGCCGCGCGTGATCTTGAATGGCTCGCGGCTGAGATTGATGAGGATCACGCCTACTTCGCCGCGATAATCGGCATCGATGGTGCCGGGGGCATTGGCCACGGTGATCCCGTTCTTGGCCGCCAAGCCGGACCGCGGCCGCACCTGGGCCTCGAAACCGACCGGCAATGCCAGCGAAATCCCCGTCGGGACGATCTTCCGCTCGAGCGACCCCAGCTCGATCTCGCCGTCGATGGCGGCCAGGAGGTCGGCGCCGGCCGCAGCGCTTGTCGCGTAGTCGGGCAGGGCGAGGTCCCTTCCATGGGGCAGCCGCACAACCTCGATCTCGACGCTTTCGACACCGTTCATGGACTTGCTACTCCGCCGCTTCCGCCGACCGCGGGCGGGCCAGGTGAAGCGCGATGCGCGCGGCGAGGCGGTTCGCAACCTCGTCCTTGGAAAGTGTCGGCCAATCCTCGACGCCGGCAGTGCTGATCAGGTGCACCGTGTTGCGTTCGCCACCGAAAGTGCCGGTGGCCGGCGACACGTCATTGGCCACGATCCAGTCGCAGCCCTTGCGGCCGCGCTTGTCGATGGCATTGGCCACCAGGTTCTCGGTCTCGGCGGCAAAGCCCACGACCAGAGCGGGGCGCCTGGGGCCGGGCTTCGACAGCGTGGCCAGAATGTCCGGATTGGGTGAAAGCTCGAGCGGCGGCGGCGGGGCACCTGCCTTCTTCTTGATCTTGGCGCCGGCCGGCCGCGTCACTTTCCAGTCGGCGACTGCCGCCGCGCAGACCGCGACATCTAGGTCGCCGGCGGCGAGACAGGCGGCCAGCATCTGGTCGGCCGAGTCGACGTGGAGGGTCCGCACACCAGGGGGGTCGGCCACGGCGACCGGACCACTCACCAGGGTGACCTGGGCGCCGAGCCGCGCCAGGGCCGCCGCGATGGCATGGCCCTGCTTGCCCGAGGAATGGTTTGAAATGTAGCGCACCGGGTCGATCGCCTCGCGCGTCGGACCCGACGTCACCAGGGCGCGCTTGCCTGCCAGTGGCTGGTCCTTTGTCAGCAGTGCCTCGATGGCGGCCACGATTTCGGCCGGCTCCGACATGCGGCCGGGGCCATGTTCGTTGCAGGCCATGGCGCCGTCATTGGGACCGACGAAAGTGACGCCGCGCTTCTTCAGCATTTCGACATTGGCGACGGTGGCGGCATGGGTCCACATGCGGACATTCATCGCCGGTGCGGCGAGCACCGGCTTGTCGGTGGCCAGCAGGACGGTGGCAGCGAGGTCGTCGGCGAGGCCGCCCGCCATACGGGCCAGGATATTTGCGGTGGCGGGCGCCACAACCAGCAGGTCGGCGTCGCGCGAGAGCTGGATATGGCCCATCTCGCTCTCGTCGGTCAGCGAGAACATGTCGGTATAGACGCGGTCCTCCGACAGGGCCTGCAACGACAACGGGGTCACGAACTTGGCACCGGCTTCGGTGACCACGCAGCGCACGGCCGCGCCACGCTCGCGCAGCCGGCGAATGAGTTCGAGCGACTTGAAGGCCGCGATTCCGCCCGCGACGATCAGCAGGACACGCTTGCCGTGCAACATGCCTGTCAGGATATCACAACACGCGGCTGGCGAAAGTATAGACGCCCGTCAGCAGCAGGGCCCACAGCACGGCCAGGCGGAACTGCTCGACCGACAGCCGCAGGCGGATCCGCTGGCCCACCCACATGCCGACGAGCGCCGGCACCACGGCGGCCGCCGACACGATGGCACGCGGCCCGTCGAGGAGGCCAAAGAAGAGCAGCGACGCGGTGAGGGTGAGCGAGGTGGCGCACAGCACGACCCCCAAGGTTTGCACCAGCTCGGAGGGCTTGATGTCGAGCCCCTGCAGGTAGGGCATCAGCGGGATGATCGGCACGCCGACGAGGCCGGCCACGAAGCCCGAAGCGACGCCGATCACCGGCGCCAGAAACCGTTCCAGGTCGGCATGGATGTGAAGGCGAATGCGCAACAGGCCGAGCCCGCTGTAGACGATCAGCACGCCGGCCAGGACGAGGAATGCCCAGTTCGGGCCCTTCTGCCCGATCAGCCACACGGTGAGATAGAGCACAATCGTCAACGGCACGATGAGCGGCCACTGACGGCGCAGGATGGCCCAGAACTGACCGCCGACCGCGGCCTGCCAGACGTTGGTGAAGATGGTGGGCAACGCGATCAGCGCAATCGCTTCCGTAAGCGGCAGCACGAGCGACGTGAGCGCGATGGTGATCGTGGGCAGCCCGAGACCGACCAGGCCCTTGACCGTGCCAGCGAGCAGGAACACCGCCAGGCCGAACGCGATGTCCGCCGTCGTCATGCGACTAGTGCCACCACGCGACGATCGCAGCGACAAGGGCAAGCACGGCGACGACTTCGGCAAAGCCAATGCGGGGCCAGAAACGGCCCGACACCGGCAGTGGCGGCGCGGCGGCACGCTCGGCGATGCGGCGCTCGTGCTCGACCACAAGATGCAGGCTGTCGATCAGGCGCGGCAGGCGCCGGACGGCCTGGGCGACATCCTCGACCGCACGACCGACGGTGGCGCGCGGCCCGAAATGGGTGCGCATCCAGTCCTCGATCAGCGGCCGCGCCAGCTCCCAGATGTTGACCCTGGGGTTGAGCTTGGTACCCATGCCCTCGGCCATCAGCATCGTCTTCTGCAGCAGAAGGAGCTGCGGCTGCACCGTCATCTCGAACTGTTCGGTGACGCGCAGCAGCTGGGCGAGCAGGCGCGCGATCGAGATGTCGTGGCTGGGCTTGCCGAAGATCGGCTCGCCGATCGAGCGGCAGGCCTGGGCGAACATCTCCAGAGACTGGTCGGGCGGCACGTAGCCAGCGCGGAACTGGACCTCGGCGACGGCGCGATAGTCGCGCCGCAGGAAGGCGACCAGCAGTTCGGCGAGATAGCCGCGGGTGTCTTCGTCGATGCGGCCCATGATGCCGAAGTCGACCGGCACGATGCGGCCTTCGCGGTCGACGAAGGCGTTACCGCCGTGCATGTCGGCATGAAAGAAGCCGTCACGGAAAACCTGGTAGAAGAACGCCTCGGCGCAGATCTTCATGACGACATCGGGATCGTGGCCCGCCGCCTCGATGGCGTCGCGGTCGCCGATTGGAATGCCGTCGATCCGCTCCAGGGTCAGCACGCGCTCAGCGGTGCGATCCCAGTCGATGGTGGGTGCACGGTAGCCTGCGTCGTCGGCAAAATTGAGACCGAGCTCTTCGGCGGCGGCGGCTTCCATGCGCAGGTCCATTTCGACCCGCACCACGTCGGCGAACGCCCGCACCGAATCGACCGGCTTCAGCCGGCGGAAGCGCGGCTGGGTGCGCTCGACCAGTTCGGCGATCCAGTAGAAGAGGTCGAGATCGCGCTCGAAGGCCTTCTCGATGCCGGGCCGCAACACCTTCACCGCCACGTCACGGCCATCGGTGGTGACGGCGAAATGCACCTGGGCGATCGACGCGGCGGCGACCGGCACGTCGTCGAAGCTGGAAAACAATGCCTCGATCGGCTGGCCCAGCTCGCCCTCGACGATGCGGCGCGCCTCGGCCCCGGAAAATGCCGGCAGATGATCCTGCAGGCGGCCCAGGTCGGCGGCGACGCCTTCGTCGAGCAGATCGGCGCGCGTCGAGAGCGCCTGGCCGAGCTTGATGAAGGACGGTCCCATCTCCTGCAGCGCCGCCGCCAGCCGCTCGCCGGGCCGGCGCGAGTCGCGGCGACGGGCGAACAGCCGGGCCCAGGCGATCAGCGCCGGCGCGATGCCCAGCGTCTCGAGTGGAAACAGCGCGTTGTGGCGGGCGAAGCTCAACGCCATGCGCAGCAGGCGCCAGCTGTTGCGAAGGGCGCGCAGCATCTAGATGCGCCAGGCGGTATGCAGCGCCACGACGCCCAGCGTCATGTCGCGCCAGGCGACATTGGCGAAGCCAACCTTGCGCAGGCGCTGGGCCAGCTCACGCTGCGGCGGAAAGCGGCGAATGCTCTCGTGCAGATAGCGGTAGGACTCGGCGTCCTTGGCGACGAGCTTGCCGAAGAAGGGCAATGCCCTCTCCGAGTAGGTGTCGTAGAGGCGGCCGAGGGCCGGCGACGTGACCTTGCTGAACTCGAGGCAGAAGAAGCGGCCACCCGGCCTCAGCACGCGATGCGCCTCGCCCAGCGCCTTGTCGATATCGGTGACGTTGCGCAGGCCGAAGGCGATCGTGTAGCCGTCGAACGAGCGGTCGGGGAACGGCAGGGCCTCGGCATCGCCCGTGGTCCAGGTGAGGCCGCCCAGGAGCCCGCGATCGACGGCGCGGTCGCGGCCCACTTCCAGCATCGCCGGATTGATGTCGCAGACCGTGACATCGGGCCGCTCGCCCTGCCGTTTCAATATCCGGAAGGCGATATCGCCGGTGCCGCCGGCCACATCGAGGAACTTCTCACCCGGGCGGGGGTTCACCACGTCGACCAGCGTGTTCTTCCAGAGCCGGTGGACGCCGCCCGACATCAGGTCGTTCATCAGGTCGTAGCGCGGCGCCACGCTTTCGAACACCTGGCGCACCATGCCGGCCTTTTCCGACGCCGGGACGTCGCGAAAGCCGAAGGACGCCTGTGCCGGCGGGGCTTGCGCACCGGGGTCGGGTGGGTTTGTCATGGGCTGCAACTTAGAGGAACCGCCATGCTGCTGAAAGACCGGGTGATCCTGATCACCAATGTCGAGAAGTTCGCCGGCCACGGCACCACGCGCGTGGCGCTGGCGCAGGGGGCCACAGTGATCGCCCACGACCCCAGCTTCGAGGCCCCGAGCGCGCGGCGGCGCTATGAGACCCAGTTCCAGGGCGCCCATGCGCTCTCGGCCACCGACCCCGCCACGATGGTCGAGCTGGCGCTCAAGCGCCACGGGCACATCGACGCGCTGGTCAACAACGACGCCTATCCGGCCCTGCGTGCGCCGCTGGGCGAGGCGCGCCTGGAAGACTATCGCGCCGCCCTCGAGGCAATGGCTGTGGCGCCGTTCCACCTCACCCAGCTCGTGGCCCCCTCGATGCGCAAGCGCAAGGCCGGCCGCATCGTGTTCGTCTCGTCCGCCGCACCGCTGCGCGGCATCGCCAACTACGCGCCCTATGTCTCGGCGCGGGCCGCGGCCAACGGGCTCGTCTCGTCGCTGGCCAAGGAGCTCGGCCGCGACGGCATCACGGTCAACGCCGTGGGCTCCAACTACGTCGAGAACCCCGACTACTTCCCGCCGGCCCTGCTCGCCAACCGCGAGGCGATGGCCAAGATGACCGCCCAGATCCCGCTCGGCCGGCTCGGCAAGTCCGACGAGCTGGGCGCCACCGTGTGCTTCCTGTGCTCCGACGGCGCGGGGTTCATCACCGGCCACGTCCTGCCGCACGCCGGCGGCTGGGCGTGACCCTGCCACCAGCCTTCCAATGCCGACACCCCGGTGTCGGGAAAATCCTGTCGGAAAATTCAAGGCGTTGATCGGCAAGGCTTTTCGCCGGCCGTTTTCCGACACCCGCGTGTCGAAGAATGCGAGCCGTGTCGGAAAACCTCGTCACGCCGTACGCCCACCTGACGCAGCACGGCCCCTCATCCTCCAGCGATCTGGACCCGCGGCGGCGTGCCTCGCTCTCTTCCTCCCGGGTCAGCGGACTTCCGAAAGCGCTGCCGTCACCCCTCGCAGGGGAACGGCGTCCTGATCCAGTATTTGTCGAGCTTGAGGGATTTTACCGAGAACGCCTCCCAGTCGTGCAGCAGGGCCGGCACGCGCGTGCGGTCGGTCTGCAGGACTTTGCCCAGGTAGGCCAGACGCCAATCTCTGTCCTCGTGGAACTTGTGAGCTTCGGTCGCGATCGCGATGGAGTACGGCTCGTACTCGTCCGGCTTACGCCAGTTCTTGACCGGATAGTCTTCGATGCGCCGGCGCTGGCCTCCCTCCCGGCCGACATAGTCGACGACGAGACGTTCGGCCTCGTCATAATCACCGTCGAAGCAGGCGCCGAGCATGG
Organism: Reyranella massiliensis 521; assembly: GCA_945862125.1. Taxonomy (GTDB): domain Bacteria; phylum Pseudomonadota; class Alphaproteobacteria; order Reyranellales; family Reyranellaceae; genus Reyranella; species Reyranella massiliensis_A. Next base: position 2,943 of record CAMAYC010000050.1, on the reverse strand, counting down.
CATCCCAGAGGTAGCCACGGTAACCCGGTTCCGTGGCCAGGGCGTGGGGCGAGGTCAGGCGGGCGAGCACCGGTACCGCCTCGTGCTCGATGAAGTCGCAGACCCATTGCGACGTTCCCTCGGGGTCTTGCTTCCAATCGCCGGGAACCCGTTTCTCGAAGGGGAAGCCGCTCTTGTTCGGACCATGCTTGCTTTGGAGGTAGACGTAGTCCCATCCGCCGAACAGCGGCATGACGATCGTCGCCAGTTCGACCTCGTTCGCCCATCGGCCCGGGCAGAAATAGACGCCGAGCAGATAGTGCGTCAGCGGCCGAAGGAAGACGTATTGTCGATGATAAGCAAGGTCCGGCCGCCGTTTCATCAGCGGCCGGATCAACATGCGGCGTTCCTTGTCGGTGGCCATGGAACTCCTCTCCTGGCACGGGCGCACGGATAATAGCGTGCGCCCGTCTGGAGGATACACACCACCGGTTGCAGGCCGTCCTAGGGGAGGTGAATGGGAACGGCGTAGATGTGCTTGTATCCCAGTCCCTGAGCCTCGAGGTGCCAGATGATCTGCTCGATATAGCCCTTCATCTGGCTCGGCCCGAAGGTGGCGCCGCCGGTCTTGAAGTCAATGATGCAGACCGTGTCGTTGTTGTAGAATTCGACTACATCGATCTTCCGGTGCCCTTTTCTGTAGCTCCGTTCGCCATGGAGCAGCGCCAGTTCCTGGCGCATTTCCCTGAGGTCCATGGCCTTCAGCCTGTCCTCGACGAATTCGAGCGGCCCGACATCCTTGATGACTTTGTGCGTCTTGGTGCCGACGACCGGTCCCACTGTCAGGCCCGTTTCAGCCCGGACCTTCTCCAGCGCTTCCTGCCCGATGCGCGCGTAGATCGGGACATTGGGGCAGAACCTCTCGATGTCCGCCTGCGATGCCTCGCGCACGGTTGACTTCGCCCCGACGCCGGCCGACTCCGCGATCCGTATCTCTATCGGGACGGGTCGGTCGGGCCAGTCGCCCTTGATCGGCAGGCCAATCGCGCCGCGAGCCGCGAGCCGGCCCGCCACGTCGGCGCCCACCGCCCGCGCGAAGCCGGCGGCATCGTCGACCAGCCCCCGCGCACCCTGGCCGCCGTTCAGCGTCGCGCGGATGCCCAGCGGCTCCCAGCGGTCGCCGACACGCCGTTCGATCTCGCCCTCCAGGGAGCCGGACGGCGTGCGCAGACGCAGCGCCTCGCCGAGCTCGAACGTGCCGTCGTCGGGGCTTCTGGGCCACAGCGCGACGGCGGCCCCTGCCGCGGACGCAATCGCAGCGCCCGGCACCGCCGCGAGACCTACCGCGAGTGTCTTCGCCGCATCGACAGCGGCCTGCACGCCTCCGGGCCAGGCCGGCGCGGCCACCGGAGGCGCCATTGTTGTGGCGCGTGCCTTGGCGTTCCGCTCCTGGCGTTGCCTTTCGAGTTCGTCATAGGCCGCGTCGGTCGCCTGCTCGCGCTTGAGGATGGGCGCGATGTAGTCGACCGTGCGCTTCACGATGGCGTCGAGGTCGGCGTGGTTGGGGTCGCGGCCTTCGATGACGGGAAAGGCTTCCAGCTCGCGGCGCAGCAGGTAGGCCGCCCGCCCCGAGGGGCTCAGCCGGCGATCCATCCAGGGCGCGCCGCGCATATAGGCGAAAGGATCGTGCCGCACGATGGGCGGCTCCTCGACGGGCGGCGGCGCGGCGCGAGGCTCCACCGAAGGCACGCCAGCGCCCGGTGCCTCGATGGCCGCCGATGCAGGCGGCGCCTCCTCCGCCGGGTCAGGGGTAACGATGATTTCAGGCAACTCATGGGTCACGGCGCCTTGGTTGTCGGGCTCGTTCATGCGGGTCTCCAGAAATGGAAAAGGCCGCCCGGAAGGGCGGCCTGAGATCGCGGGAAGCGGTCAGCAAAAGGCCCGCGCCGGGGTTTTCCGGGCGGGCCGCAACGGGGATGCATCGCCCCTGTTGTAGGATATTTATTACCATTTTCCTGCTGAACCTGCAAATCCGTCTTTGCGGGCCTAGTATGCGTCCATGACGAGACGACACCCCGGCGGCGCCAGCGGCACCCCCCATGGAACCCCCAATGGAACCCAGGGCTATGGCGAGACGGCCGACGTGCTGGTGACGCAGTACGAGAGCCGCACCTTTGCCGACGTCCATCGCGGCCTCCTGCCCCTGCTGCCGGCCGCGCCGGCGCGCGCCCTCGACATCGGCGCCGGCACCGGCCGCGATGCCGCCGCCCTGGCCGCGTTAGGCCACTCCGTGCTGGCGGTTGAGCCGACGCCCGAGATGCGCGCCCACGGGCAGCGCCTGCACCCGTCGCCCGCCATCGAATGGCTCGACGATTCGCTGCCCGAGCTGGCCCACGTGCTTGCCCGCGTTCGAGCCCGTGACCAGCGTTTCGATCTCGTGATGATGACCGCCGTCTGGATGCATCTCGACGAGGCCGAGCGCACACGGGCCATGAGCTGCGTCGCGGAGCTGATCGCGCCGGGCGGGCTGATGACCCTGTCGCTGCGGCACGGGCCCGTGCCGGCCGGCCGGCGCATGTTCGACGTGAGCCCGGACGAGACCCGCGCGCTGGCCGCCCGCCACGGCCTCGCGACGGTCTACGAGAAGGCGCGCCCTTCCGTCTTCAACGCCGACGGCGTGTGGTGGGACGTGCTGGCTTTTCGCGCCAGCGCGGCCTGAAGCTGTGAGAACTTCGCCGCTCACGCGCCTATGTCGAGCGTCGTGATCTCTTCGCCGCTCAGCCGGAAGGCGAAGTTGATAATGGCGGGACTGCCCGGGAACCGGCCGGTCACCCTGGCGCCGACCGTCGAGACATCGCCCTTCTCACGCGTCTCCAGCGGCTCCACGACGGCCTGGTACTTCTCCTTCGTGTCGCGCCACCACGCGGCGATGGCCGGGCGGCCGGCGTGGGTCTGGCCCTCGTC
>CAMAYC010000049.1 GCA_945862125.1 Reyranella massiliensis 521 | reverse complement strand
GCCGCCATCGCCCTGGCCGGCATTGCCGCCGCCCGCCTGGGCCGCGTCGGCCTCCTCGCGCTCGACTGGGTCGACCTCATCGAGCCGCATACCGCCGACCTGTTCTGGGGCTACGGCATGTACGTCGGCACCGTCTGCGTGCTGGTGGTGACCTTCGGCCTGGTCCTGATGGCCAACGAACGCTCCGAGCAGCAGGTCGCCCGGCAAATCGCCCAGCAAGTCGGTGGCCGCCACGCTTAGCCGGTGGGCCTGATACCGGTTGGGCCTGATATAAGGCGCCTATGGAAAATTGGGGAATAGTGCTCGGCATTGCCGTCGCCGCCGGCGTCGGCGCTTATTTTTACGGCAGGAAGCCCACCCGCACGGCACGCCTCCGGCAGGCCCTGGCGGCGGTCGCCGCCGCGGCGCTGTCCGCCGCCCTGGCCAGCGCCGGCATGAAATACCTCAGGGACTCCGAGAGCCTGCCCATCCTTTCCGACCAGCCCGCGGCGATCGACCAGGCCATGCAGGCAATCCGGGAAACGCCCCTGCTCGGCCGGGTGCTGAAGGAGACTCCCGCGCTCGACGCCCGCTTCCGTGAGGCCCTGGCAGCCGAACTGAAAACCCCCGCCCAGGTCGGCCCGCCACGCTCCTACATCGTGGGCGCCGAGGTGCGCCGCGACATCATCGCGCCCACCTTGCGGCGCGCCGACGATGCCGCCGCGCTCGACGCCATCAAGGCCATGCAGGCTTTCGTCAAACATCTGCAAGGCACGAACGTGGGGCTGTGCCGGGAGTTCGGCATGGTGGGGTTGCAGCAGCCGGGCCGGCTGGACGCCACGGGTGCCGCCTTCTTCAAGCGTGCGCTCGCGGCGCAGGAGGAGGCCTATGTGAACGGCAAGTCGCGGCCGGTGGCACCGCAGCAGATCACCAACCAGGAGGTCCACAGGCTGCTCGAGGAGGCGGGCTACACCGCCGCCGACTTCGAGAACCTGGCCGCCCTCACCAAGGCCTCGGACGCCGACGGCTGCGCGGCCACCGTGAAGCTCTACATGGCGCCGACCCTGCTGCCGCCGGAGCGCGGCGGCGCGCTGGCGCGCTATCTGCTCACGGTCTCGTCGTAGGGCGACCGGGGATGATGAAGAAGACCCCGCCGACCGCCGGCGCCGACGCCACCCCCGACACCTACGTGAACGCGCTCCGTGGCTGGCGTCGCGACTGCGTCGAGACGCTGCGCGCCGCCGTCCAGTCGGCCGCGACCCTGGACGAGGCGATCAAGTGGGGCCACCTCGTCTACTTCGCGCGTGGCCCGGTGCTGCTGATCCGCGCCGAGGAGGAGCGCGTGCTGTTCGGTTTCTGGCGCGGACAGCGCCTGCGCCTGATCGAGCCGAGACTGAAGCCCGGCGGAAAATTCGAAATGGCCACGCTGGAAATCACAAGGGGCACGACCGTCGACGCCTTCACCGCCCGCCGCCTCGCCGCGAAAGCCGTCGCGCTCAACAAGACTCTCGGCGATCCGACCAAGACGGCCGCGCGGGATTGAAGGAGACGTCGTGTCGAGGCCGGCCGTTAGGATACGCCCATGCTTGCAGTCCAACGTCGAGTCAGACCTTGTGGCGAGTCAGGGCTTGCGGGGCCTCGGCGCCTTCGGTTCAGGCGCTGCCTGCCAGTTCACGCCTTCCATGGTCTTCAGCGCGACCTTGGCAGCCGCCGGCGTCGCACCGTCTTCACCGAGCCAGGTCGACCAGGCCGCCTCGTCGGCCAGGATCGCCGGCATGCGGGGATCGTCCTCCTGGGATTTGAGCGAGCGGCGAATCAGTTCGTTGGCGGGCACTGTTGCCATGACGCAGGCCAGCATCGGCGCCGGGAGATCGGCAACTTCGAAGCGCCGCCACACGAAGGCGAAGCCGCGTGGCTGGCCGTCCCTGGGATCGATCGTCCATTGCCGGGTTTCCGCCTTGCCGGACGGCTTCATCACCTCCTCGCCCTCGTTGAAGGTGCGGAAGACGACGATGCCGCGCTGGCCGGCGTGGAAGGGCGTGCGGAACGGCTCCTTGGTGTCGACGGTTTCCGACCGCGCGTGGATCGGCCGGGGCCGCCGCCAGTCGCGCGGATCGGGAAAGCCCCAGCGCATCCTCGCCACGCGCCGCACGCTCTTCTCGGCGTCCCAGACGATGACCGGCAACATGCCGTTGACGCGATAGGTGACGACGGCGTCGTTGCTGCCCTCGCCGCCGCCTGCTCCTTCGCCGCTCCTGCTTACCGTCAGCGGTTGGGAGAAATCGACGACTTCGCTCCATGACGACATGGATGTGAATTTTCCGCACATAGCGGAACGCTATCATTGCCACGAGCCTCCGTCGTCAAAGGCTCGGCGGATCCCCACTTCAGCGTCTTCGTGAGCGTGATCTCGGCCTTGAAGAGGTTCGACACCGGGCAGCCCTTTTCGGCCGCCGCCCCGGGGTGGCCCTCACGGCTGGCCTTTCCGGCCAAACTTTCATACGATCGTTCGTTGCACACCTAATGAAGCTGAAGGCAATTCATGAGCGGCCTCCGATTTATCCTGCTGATCGGCTTCTTCGCCCTCCTCGCGGGTCTCTATGTCGGCGATGCGCTGGACCATGAAGATTCCCCCGCGCGCAATGCCGAACTCGAGCAGCCCCATATTGCGCCGACGCGGTAGAGCCATCGGCTGAGCCCGGAATAGGCCTATTGACTACAATATCCTATTCCTATACTCCTATCGTCGGTTCCGAGAGGAGATTCCGATGAGCCCCACCTCGCCCTTCCGCTGCGGCAATGACGACAAGCGCGTGGCCTTCCTGGCCGCGCTGCTCCGCGGCGCCAATGCCCGCCTGGCGGCCGCACGCGCCAACCTCAATCGCGGCACGGTCTATCGCTGGAAGCTCGAGGACCCGGCGTTCGCCGGCCTGTGGGCGGAGATCGCGGCGTCGAGCCACCGCCGCCGGACGCTGCGCCGCCGCGTCCTGAGGGCGGCGGGGCGTCTTGAAACGAGTCACTCGGCGTCCAACGGCCGCGCGGCCGCTCGCTCGCCGGAAGCCTTGTGAGACATGGTCTTGGGGCCTGTCCCGGGCACGGGGCCGTGACGGCAACCGCTGTCCAATTGACTCGCCGCTGTATCGGCCCCGTGTACCTCGGTGTTAGGCTCCGCGCTCAACAGACGGGGGATGCGATGCGGGGGATTTTTGCCGGGCTCGGGTCGGCATTGCTGGTGGTCGGGCTGGCGATCGGAACGTCGAGTGCCTGGGCGCAGGACGGGCTGCAGCGCTTCGAGAAGGAGCTGAAGCCGCAGCTCGAGCTCAAGAGCTTCACCTACAAGACCGGTACCGCCGTCGGCGCCTCGGGCTTCGTGCTGACCGACGTGGTCGCCGTGGTGCCGGCCAATCCCGCGACCGGCGACAAGGAGAGCACGGTCAAGGTCGACAAGATCGCGGTCGACGAGCTCGACTTCGACCGGCTGAAGAAGGATGCCAAGGACGACGAGGCGCCACGCTTCGCCAAGCTCAGGTTCGAGGGCATGACGGGCGACGACGAGATCTTCACCGCACTGGCGCCCTATGGCGTGCCGAAGGTGCCGGTCGACATCGCGCTCGACTACAGGATCGACGGCAAGGAAAAGGTGCTGACGCTGAAGACGCTGGAAGTGAGCCTGCGCGCCCAGGGCAAGCTTACGCTGGCGCTGGTGGTCGACGGCATCAGCGACAAGTCGAGCGCCATGGACGACGGCAAGCTGCGCACCGCCTCGCTCACGATCGACGATAGCGGTGGCCTGCTCGCCAAGGTGCTGCCGGCGATGGCCAAGGAAGAGAACACCGAAGCCCAGGAGATCGTGAACACCGCGCTGATGACGATCGCGGGCTTCGCCACCATCCAGGGGCCGCCGACGCTGAAGATGCTCGACGCCGTGTCCTCGTTCATCGGCGACTGGAAGACGCCCAAGGGGCCGCTGACGCTGGGGCTGAAGCCGGCCTCGAAGGCGGGACTGGAAGACCTCGACAAGATCATGAAGCCCAACGCGCTGGTCGAACTGTTCGGCTTCAGCGCGACCTATCCCGGCACGAGGCTGGGCGCCGCCAAGGCGGGGCCTGGAAAGTAAGGGGGAAGCGGCAGTGGCAATGAAGCGCGTGGCCCTCGAGATCGGCATGGGCACCGACATCCGCGGCGGCGACTACACCAAGGCCGCCGTCCGCGCGCTCAAGGATGCGCTGTGGCACAACTCGCTCACCGTCGCCACGGCGCTCGGCAAGTCGAGCGACGACATGCAGGTCGAGGTGCTGATCGGGGTCCCGAAGCCCGACCAGGTCGACACCAAGCAGGTGCTGGCGGTGTTGCCGCACGGCACCGGCACCGTGAAGGTCGTCGAGGGCGGCCTGGAAATTCCCAACGAAGCCGGCACGGACAAGACGGTGATCGCGCAAGCGGCCGCCATCGTCCGGCTCGACCTGTAAACGGGAGCCGCAACATGGCCGCCAGACGCGTCATCCTCGAACTCGGCACCGGCAACGACCTGCACGGCGGCGATTACACCAAGGCCGCGCTCCGCGCCGTGCAGGACGCGCTGCATCATTCCTCGCTGGCGATGATCCGCACGCTGAAGATCAACCCCAAGACGGATATGTTCGTCGATGTGACGATCGGCGTGCAGCAGCCCGACAAGGTCGATGTCGAAAAAGTGCGCGCATCGCTGCCGCACGGCATCGTCACGGTGAAGGTAGTGAAGGGCGGGCTCGACGTCGCCGATCCCGACAACAACGATCCGGCGGTGATCGCCAGTGCGGCCGTCGCTGTAAGACTGGAACTGCCCTAGCTGCGGGCCTTGCGGCCGTAGAACAGCAGGCCGGCGCCGACCACGACGGCAATGACGCCCGCGATCGTCGGGATCGGAATATTGCGTTGCTGATCGGCCGTCACCTTGAGGGGCCCGGCATCGACGATCACCTTCTTCTCCGTGAAGGAGATATTTGCGATGACGAGACCCGCGATACCGATCGCGATCAGAAAGACGCCGAGGACAGCAATTGGTTTCATGTCGGCTCAACGCCTGGTCCGACGAAAGGTTGCGTCGGAAAGCGCCGCTTCAGGGACGCAGCAGCAGGCGGCGGCCCTGGTCGAGAGCGATCCGGGCCATGTCGCGCAGGCCATCGTCGGTGGCGCTGCTGACCGGATGGCCGATGGTGGCGAAGGCGTAGTCGGGCATGCCGAGCACGCGGCTCATCATCTCCGCGGCACTCACGAACCGGGTCGTCATCACGCTGAAGGCGGGAACGCCGAGGCGTTCAGCAGTCACTGAGTCGTGCAGACTGCACGATGAACAGCTGCCTCAATCCCCGATGCCAGAGATCGCGGCATCCCAGTGCCTGATCTCGGCCACGATGTCGGGATCGGCGGGGGCGCTGTAATTCGACTTGGTGCGCATGACCACCTTGGCGACGCCCTGCTCCTCCATGAGCATTCGCTCGAGATGGCCGAAGAAACCCTTGGTGCCCTTCTTGCCGTTGGAGATGAAGCCGACGGTCTTGCCCTCCAGCGTGGCGAGCCGCGGCGCGGCAGCGCCGAGGGGAGCGGCTTTTTCAGCAGTGGGGTCGAGCACGAGAAAGGACATGGCGCTCTCCTAGACTCTACTTCGGCGGTTCGCAATCGACACAGACGCCGATCGGCAGCGTCACGGCGTAACTCTTGTTGCCGAGCCAGGGCGGAATGATGGCCCCGAACCCGCCGGCCGGCCCGCCCGCCGCAACCACCAAAAGCTGGTCGGGCGACTCCATTGCCGCATATTCCTTGTCGCCCCGGTCGCGCACCACGGCGCCCTTGCCGACCTCGTGCCATTCGCTGCGCTTGATTCGCGCCCGCGCATGGATGAACTCGGCGATCATCTGCTTGGACCACTTTGCCGCCCGCAGGTGATCGCGCAGTTGCTTGGGGATCACGATCACATAGTTGCCGGGATGAATTGAATAGTGCCGCATGTTGGCGCGCATCTCGGCGGCGAAGGTCTCGAGGATCTCTTCCGGCTTGGTCGTCCACTCGTTCATGATCTGGCGCGGCGCGCCCGCTGCCATCACCGTCACCGCCGAAGCTTCGCGCTCGACGCCGCGCACGGCATGAAGCGGCAACCAGTCGGAATCCTCCTCGTCTTCGGCGAGGCAATAGCTGTACTTGCCGGGATGGCCGAGCGTGGATCGGTCGATGACGCCCGGCCGCACGTCCATGAGGTTGATCAGGCAGAGCCGGATCGCACGGCCGATGACGGCCGTGGCGCGATCGCTGTTGCCCAGCACGTTGAACGTGCCACTGGCGCCGATCTCGAGCCGGACTGGCCCGTTGATCACCACCAGCACCGCGCAGCCGCCGGTGCTGGCCGTGGCGCCGTGCATCAGGAACGGCTCCTGCATCATGGCGGTCCAGGCCGCGACCATGACCGGAAAATGCATGGGCAGGCAGCCCGCCATCACCGCGTTGATGGCGAGCTTCTCGGCAGTGATCGCGAGCCCGCGCACCGGCTCGATGCCGATCAGCTGGCCCGGTGGCATCATGACCCAGTCGAGACAGGCCTGGACCGCCTCGGGCGTCGGCGGCACGATCGGCAGCCCGTCGGTCCAGCCGTTGCTATGATAGAGTTCCTGCACCGCCTCGATGCTGTCAGCCTGGTAGTTGCGGGAGGTGAGTTGCATCTCTTGGTTCCTCAGGCGGCGAGCATACGCTCTTTGTTGCGCTCGCGCAGGATCGGCATCACCCATTTGCCGAAACGCTCCGCCTCCTCGTCGTGCAGATAGCCCGACAGGCAGAAGGAATGGCAGCCGAGGTCGATGAACTTCTGCAAAGTGTTAGCGCATTGCTCGGGATCGCCGACCACGGCGATGCCGGCGCCCGGCCGGACCTGGGTGATGCCGGTCCACAAATTCGGCTCGATGGTCTCGCCGATCGCCGCCAGCTCGCGGACGCGGCGATTGGCCTCCGACGTGGCGAAGCGCTCCTTGACGAAGGCCTTCTGCGCTTCGGAGGCATGAGCGACCAACCCGTGCGCGAAGTCCCAGGCCTCCTTCTCCGTCGGCCGGCACACGACCTGCAGGCGCATGCCGAAGCCGATGTCCTTCTCACGGCCATGCGCGGCAGCCATCTGCCTGATCTCCGCCATGTTGGCGCGGATGCGCTCGTAGGTATCGCCCCAGAAAAGATGAACGTCGGAATGCCTGGCCGAGAGCTCCCAAGCCTGTCGAGAACCGCCACCAAGATAGAAGCGCGGATGAGGCTGCTGAAGCGGGTAGGGCCGGATCTGCGCACCCTTCAACTGATAGAACTTGCCGTCGAAATCGACCGGGCCGCGCGTCGTCCAGAGCGCCTTCAGGATCGAGACTTCCTCGTCCATGATCTCGTAACGCTCTTCCTTGCCCCACTTGATGCCCTCGGAGGCATTCTCGGCCTCGCTCTGGCCCGCGATCAGGTTGATACAGATGCGTCCGCCCGAGAGCTGGTCGAAGGTGCTGATCATCTTGGCCAGCAGCACCGGATTGACGTAACTCGGCCGCGCCGCCACCAGCATGCGCATCGACTTCGAGCGCGCCACCATCATGGCGCTGGAGATCCACGCCTCCCAGCAGGCGGTCTGCACCGGCACCAGCATGTATTCGAAGCCCGCCGCCTCGGCGGCCGCGACGACCTTGTCGAACAGCAGCAGGGAGGGCGCCACCTGCGCGCTCGCCAGCCCGTAGGCCGTTGTGTCGCCGGCGGTCGGCAGGAACCAGCCGAATTCCAGTCTGCGCATGAGTCCATTTCCTCCTGCGAGGCAGCTTAGCGCAATTCGTTCTGGCCGTGACCGCCTCCAATCGGCACGATCACCCGAACTTTCGAGAGGATTGAGCATGTTGCAGCACGGCAAGCGTCCGACGATCACATCGCAGCACGGAATGGTGGCAGCGGCCCATCCGCTGGCGGCGGCAGCCGGCGCGCGCATCCTGAGCAATGGCGGCAATGCCTTTGATGCGGCGGCAGCCACGGCCGCAGCGCTGAATGTGGTCGAGCCCTACATGTCGGGCCTGGCGGGGCGTGGCATGGCCACGGTCTACGTGGCCAAGGAACGGCGCGTGCGATCGCTCGATTTCGTGACTCAGATCCCCAAGGCCTTCCCGGTCGACAAGCTCTCCAACCGCGAGCAGCTGATCCGCGGTCCGATCCCCGTGGGCGCGCCCGGCAATCTCGGCGGGTGGTGCGAGATGGTGAGCACCTACGGCACCAAGAAACTGCCTGAACTGTTCGCGCCGGCAATCAAGCTCGCCCGCGACGGCTTCGCCCTGATCGAGTTCAACGTCGAGGAGATCGGCGGCAGCGTCAACGCGGAGCTCAAGGGCCGGCCTGAGCTCTATCCCGAATGGAGCCGCGTCTACCTCGAGGGCATTGCCGGCGGGAAGCCGAAGCTCGGCGCCGTGCTGCGCCAGCCCGACCTCGCCAAGACCCTCGAAGCACTCGCCAACGAAGGCCCTGGCCTGATGTATGGCGGCGCGCTCGGCAAGAAGCTGGTCGATCGGCTAAAGGAGCTCGGCGGCGTGCTCACCATGGACGATCTCGCGGAAGCGAAGGCCGTCTGGGTCGACCCCATCAGCGTCGATTATCGTGGCCGCACGGTGCACGTGCCGCCGCCGCCCTGCGAGGCGTTCCAGTACCTGCTGACCTTGCGCATCCTCGAAGGCTTCGACCTCAAGAGCATGCCGAGGGACGGCGTGGAGCATGTCGACACGGTGCTGCGTGCCATCCGCATCGCCGCCGGCGTGCGCATCCTGGCGGGCATCCCCTCGCCGCAGAAGCTGGCCGAGCTGCTCTCGGAGGGCCACGTCGAATCGCTGCGCGCGCGCGTCCGCGACAGGAAGCCGGTGACCGGTCCGACCGAGCAATGGACGCCGGATATCGCCGAAGGCCACACCACGTCCTTCTCGATCGGTGATTCCGAAGGCAACATGGTCTGCGTGACGCAGAGCCTGGGCAGCGTTTTCGGCTCGGGCGTGGTCGTGCCCGGCACCGGCCTCTGCCTCAACAATTTCCTCTACTGGGCTGACGTCAATCCCAAGAGCCCCAACCGCGTGAAGGCGGGTGGCCGCATGCCGATCTGCGTTGCGCCCTCGATCGTGACGCAGGGCGACAAGGCCGTGATGGCGCTGGGCACACCCGGCAGCTACGGCATCCTGCAGACCCAGCCGCAGGCCTTCGTGCAGTACATCGACTACGGCCTGCCGCTGCAGCAGGCGATCGAGGCGCCGCGCGCGCGGTTGACCGACGGCCGCGCCGTGACGCTGGAAACCCGCGTCGAGGCCGAGGTCCATGCCGAGCTGCGCAAGCGCGGCCACGACCTCACCAGCGGTCCGGACTGGACCATGAAGGTGGGCGGCATGCAGGGCGTGGCGGTCGATCCCGCGACCGGCACCTACACCGGCGGCTGCGATCCGCGGCGCGACGGCTACGTGGTGCCGGCGTAGCCCAGAACTCTAGAGCGCCTCGACGACCCGCGTCTGCGAACGGACGTTGGGCGCCAAATGGCCCCAGGCGACGTCGACTTCGGCCGTTACGATAAGCAGGCAGTTCGGCAGGGCGGGCATTCGGCATTCCTCTTGCACGGACGGGCGCGACACTATGGAATGCTTTCCAAGCAGAACGTTTAAGAGGGGATGGAGCATGCGTAAATTTGCCTGGCTTGCCGCTGCCGCGATTGCCGTTGCCGGCGCGGGAGCAGCCGATGCCCAAGAGACGCCGCGCAAGGGTGGCGTGCTCCGCATGACGGGGCCCTACGCCGCGAGCTTCGGCAGCCTCGATCCGCACACCACGCCGCGTGCGCAGGACTGGATCGTCAACCAGGCGATTCACCGCCCGCTCTATATGTGGGACACCGCCAACAACAAGCTCGCGCTCGAACTTGCGAAGTCGGTGACGGTGTCGGCCGACGGCATGACGCACACCTTCAAACTGCGCGACGACGTCTTCTTCCACAACGGCCGTAAGATGACGGCGGACGACGTGATCTGGTCGTTCACCCGCATCATGGACGGCAGCAAGGGCTATCCGGGCGCGCGCTACGTTCGCCTGATCAAGGGCGCCGTCGACGTCGAGAAAAACCAGGCCAAGGAGATTTCCGGCCTGAAGAAAATCGACGACTTCACGCTCGAGATGACCGTCACCGAGCGCGTCGATCCCGGCTACTATTTCTTTGCCGGCACGACGTCGATCCTGCCCAAGGAAGAGGTCGAGAAGGGCAACTTCGCGTCGGCGCCGGTCGGCGTCGGCCCGTTCAAGTTCAAGGAGCACCTGCCCGGCTCGCGCGTCGTCACCGAGCGGTTCGACAGGTTCTATAAGCCAGGCAAGCCATACCTCGATCGCTACGAAGTGTTGATCATGGCCGAGGCCGCCGCCCGCGACGTCGCCTTCCGCAACAAGGAGATCGACACCTCGATCCTGGGCCCCGCCCAGTATGTCGCCTATCGCGAGGACGCGCAGCTTTCCAAGGGCATCCTCGAGGTCGCGGAAATGTTCACCCGCGCCATCACCTTCAACCACGACGTCAAGCCGTTCGACGACAAGCGGGTACGCCAGGCCATCAACCACGCGATCGACGCCGACCTGATCGTCAAGCGGCTGGTCAAGGACAAGGCCTATCGCGCGACGAGCTGGCTGCCGCCCTCGTCGGAGGCTTTCGACAAGAGCTTCAAGCCGTACGCCTTCGACCAGGCCAAGGCCAAGAAGCTGCTGACCGAGGCCGGCTTTCCCAACGGCTTCGAATGGGAGCTGACGACCAGCCAGAACGAGAGCTGGGGCCTGCCGATCGTCGAGGCGATCCTCCCGATGCTCGACAAGGTCGGTATCAAGGTGAAGCCAAAGCTGGTCGAGGCCACGGTGCTGACCGAGATCCTGATGAAGGGCGAGCACAAGTCCCTGATCAGCTCCAACCTCACCGGTCCGGATTCGCTCGCGACCCTGCGCTGCTTCTATTCCACGACGCCGCGCACGGCCTGCCACTACACCAACTACAAGAGCCCGGAATTCGACAAGCTGCTCGACGCCGCCGCCCAGGAGGGCGACATGGCCAAGCGCGGCACCCTCCTGAAGCAGGCCAACAACCTGCTCTACGAGGACGCGCCGGTGTGGTTCTTCAACTACAACAAGGCGGTGCTGGCCTATCAGCCGTGGGTCCACGGCCTGCAGGCCAACCCGACCGAGATCACGCACCAGTATCCGGAAGACATCTGGGTCGACACGCGGTCCACCGCCAAGTGATCCGCCAACCCTTCACCGCCTACGCTCCGTCTTCCGGAGCGTAGGCGGATGCTTCTCGTGCTCGCGCGTCGGCTTGCCAACGTGGTGCCGACGGTCATCGCCGTCATGGCGCTGGTCTTCCTGTTGTTCTCCGTTCTGCCCGGAAGCTTCATCTCGGGCATGAACGAGGATGGCCGCTCGACCATCGATCCGGCAGTGATGGAGCGCATGCGCAAGGAGATGGGGCTCGACGATCCCCTGCCCGAGCGCTTCGCTCGCTACATGATCAATGTCGCTACCGGCGATCTCGGGACCTCCTTCCGCACCCGTGAGCCGGTGACCAAGCTGATCGGCGTCCGGGTCTGGCCGTCGCTGAAGCTGGTGTTCGCCGCCATGCTGTTCGCGATCAGCGTCGGCGTAACTCTGGGGTTTCTCGCGGCGCTACGACCCGGAAGCTTGATCGACACCGCCGCCATGGTCGGCGCGATTTCAGGCCTGTCGCTCAGCCAGTTCTGGTTCGGCCTAATGCTGATGTACCTCTTCGCACTGACCTTGGGCTGGCTGCCGAGCTTCGGCTATGGCGACGGCGGCCTGCGCAATCTCATCCTGCCGGCGGTGGCACTGGGCGTCGGTCCGATGGCCCTGCTCGCCCGCACCACGCGCGCTGCCGTGCTCGACGTGCTGAACGCCGACTTCGTCCGCACCGCGCGCAGTAAAGGCATGAGCGAGCGGCGCGTCGTGGAATGGCACGTGCTGCGCAACGCGCTCGTACTGGTCGTAACAATCGTCGGCCTGCAATTCGGCTCGCTGATGGGTCAGGCCGTGGTGGTCGAGAAACTGTTCGCCTGGCCCGGAGTCGGCTCGCTGCTGGTCGATTCGGTGTTCCAGCGCGACATGCCGGCGGTCCAAGGCTGCATCTTGATGATCGTGCTGTTCTTCCTGCTCATCAACACGCTCGTCGATCTTGCGTACGTCGCGATCGATCCGCGCATCCGCTATCGCTGACATGCCGAAGCTGAAGGGTGGCTCTTCTCTCTGGATCGGCGGCGGGCTGGTAGCGTTCGCCATCCTGGTCGCCCTCCTCGCGCCCTGGATCGCGCTGACTGACCCGGTGATGGGCGCCAACCTGATGAACGCCGAGATCCCGCCGGACTGGGAGTATCCGTTCGGCACCGACGCACAGGGCCGAGACATCTATTCGCGCATCGTCTATGGCGCGCGCGTCTCTCTCACGGTCGGTATCGCGAGCCAGATCTGCAACAGCCTGATCGGCGTCACCTTGGGGCTCACTGCGGGCTACTGGGGCGGCTGGTGGGACGACGTGGTGAGCGGCCTCACCAATTTAATGCTTGCCATCCCCTCCCTGGTCTTCGCGCTCGCCATCATGGCGATCCTGGGACCCGGCCTGTTCAGCCTCGTTATCGCGCTCGGCCTCACGAGCTGGTCATTCTCCTGCCGCATCGCGCGCGCCCAGGTCCTGTCGCTCAAGAGCCAGGGTTACATCCAGGCCGCGCGCATTTTGGGCTACAGCGACCTGCGCATCATGTTCACGCAGGTGCTGCCCAACATCCTGGGGCCACTGATCGTGATCGCCACCTTGGGCATGGGCGGCGCCATCCTGGCCGAAGCGGCGCTCTCCTTCCTCGGTCTCGGCATCCGCCCACCCTTCCCGAGCTGGGGCAGCATGCTCGCGGAAGCGCGCGACCAGATCCGCACCGTGCCGTGGTTGTCGGTGTTCCCGGGGCTGGCGATCTTCTTCACCGTGCTCGGCCTCAATCTCTTGGGCGATGGCCTGCGCGACATCCTCGATCCGCAATCGACGACGAGGCGGGGATGAGCACACCCCTTCTCAAGGTCGACAATCTCCGCATCGCGCTGGCCGGCGACGGCGTCACTTACAATGCCGTCGAGAACGTGTCGTTCGAGATCGGCCGCGGCGAGGCCTTCGGGCTGGTGGGCGAATCCGGCTGCGGCAAGAGCATCACGGCGCTTGCCGTCATGGGCCTGCTGCGGCGGCCGCTGTCGCTGGGCGGCGGCCGGATCGTGCTCGACGGCCAGGAAATCCAGGATGTGCCGGCGGCCGAGATGCGCCGGCTGCGCGGCAAGCGTATCGCCATGATCTTCCAGGAGCCGATGACGGCGCTCAATCCGTTGTCGCCAGTCGGCCGCCAGATCGCCGAGATGTTCGTGCTGCACCAGGGGGCCAACTGGCGGGAAGCCATGGACCGCGCCGAGGAGGCGTTGCGCCAGGTTCGCGTGCCCTCGCCCGAGCGGCGCATCCGCGACTATCCGCATCAGCTCTCGGGCGGCATGCGCCAGCGCGTCATGATCGCCATCGCGCTCGCCTGTGGTCCTGACCTGCTGGTCGCCGACGAGCCGACCACGGCGCTCGATGTCACGGTGCAGGCCGAGATCATCGATCTGATCGGCGAGTTGTGTGCGGCCAAGGGCACGGCGGTGCTGATGATCAGCCACGATCTCGGCCTGGTCGCCAACATGTGCAAGCGCGTCGCCGTGATGTATGCCGGCCGCATCGTCGAGAGCCAGGTGGCCGACGCCATCTTTGCCGCGCCCAGCCATCCCTATACGCGGGGCCTGATCGATTCCCTGCCGCGGCTGGGCGAGCGCGCCCGGCGCGGCCGCCAGCGGCTGACGGAGATCTCCGGCGTCGTGCCCTCGATCCAGGCCTATCCCGCCGGCTGCCGCTTCAATCCACGCTGCCCCGCGGTCACCGACGTCTGCCGCACGACCGTCCCCGAGGCGACGCCACTGCCGGCCGACGGTCTCGTGAAGTGCCACCATCATGGCTGAACCGCTGCTTTCCCTCGACGATCTCGCCGTCCACTTCAGGGTCGGCAGCGTGCTGGCCGGTGGCATCAAGACCCTGAAGGCCGTGGACGGCGTCACGCTCGGCGTGAAGCCCGGCGAGTGCCTGGGGCTGGTGGGCGAATCCGGATGCGGCAAGTCCACTTTGGCGCTCGCCATCATGGGCCTGCTGCTGCCTACCGAGGGCCGCATCCATGTCGGCGGCCAGCAGATCTCGGGCGACACGCCGCCCGACCGCATGGAGATGGCGCGCACGGTGCAGATGGTCTTCCAGGACCCCTACGCCTCGCTCAACCCCCGCCAGACCGTGCGCCGCACCCTGGCCGATCCGCTGCGCCTGCACGGCGTCGGCGACAAGGCCGAGATCGAGGCGCGCGTGGCCGACATGATGGCCAAGGTCGGGCTGCGGCCCGAGCATGCCGATCGCTATCCGCACGAATTCTCCGGCGGCCAGCGCCAGCGCATCGGCATCGCCCGCGCGCTGATCCTGAAGCCCAAGCTGGTGATCTGCGACGAGCCGGTGTCGGCGCTCGACGTCTCGATCCGCGCCCAGATCATCAACCTGCTGCTCGAGCTCAAGGACGAGATGGGTCTGGCCTACATCATGATCAGCCACGATCTCGGCGTGGTCGAGCATGTGAGCGATAGGGTGGCGGTGATGTATCTCGGCCGCATCGTTGAGCAGGGCGGCTGGCGGGAGATCTTCGAGGACCCGCGCCATCCCTATACGCGCGCGCTGATCGCGGCGATCCCCGATCCCTTCCATCGGGCGGCCGCCACGATCGCCAAGGCAAAGGCCAAGGGCGAGATCGCGAGCGCGCTCAATCCGCCGCCGGGGTGCCATTTCAATCCGCGCTGCCCGCTCAAGGCAGACCTCTGCACCGCCGAGGTGCCGCTGCTGGAAGCCGTCGTGCCCGGCCATCTGGCCGCTTGTCACTTCCGCGACCGCGTCATCTGATAGGGACCGAGGTCCCATGAAAGATGCCGATATCGTCCGTATCGCAGGCTGGGTAGTTCGCCGTGGTCTAGCCGGCATGGCGGAAGAAGACCTGCTGCGCGAGTTCTGCGAGAAGTGCCGCGCCGCCGGCCTCGATTTGTCGCGCGCGATGGCCCTCATCGACACGCTGCATCCCGTCCATGAAGGCCGCGTCTTCCGCTGGCGCGACGAGGAATCGAACGATCCTGCCATGGTCGAATACGGCCGCAGCGACCAGGGCGAGGGAGCCGCGCAGTGGCAGAGCAGTCCGTTCTTCCATCTCCTGCAGATTGGTGAGGAAGAGATGCGGCTGCGCATCGGTTTTGGCGAAACCGCCGATTTTCCTGTCGTCCAGGAGATGAAGGACGCCGGCCACACCGACTATCTCGTCTTCGTTCACCGTTTCGCCGGCGACAATGCCATCGGCGAGATGGATTGCGTCTATTCATCGTGGGTGACCCGCCATCCCGAGGGTTTCAGCGATGCCGGCTTGGTGGCGCTGCGCCGCCTGGTGCCGCCGCTGGCGCTGGCCATCAAGGCCGCCGCTCTCGCCCGCGTCGCCGGTACGCTGGTCGAAGTCTATCTCGGACGCGATGCGGGAAGGCGCGTGCTGAGCGGCCGCATCTCGCGCGGCGTGGCCGACCGCATCGATGCGGTCCTGTGGTTCTCCGACCTCAGTGCCTACACCAGGATCACCGACACGGCCTTGCCAGACGAGGTGATCCCGCTGCTGAACGACTATGCCGAGGCCGTCATCACGGCGATCCAGGACTCGGGCGGCGAGGTGCTGAAGCTGATCGGTGACGGCACGCTGGCGATCTTCCGCGCCGACGATCCGGCCGAGGCCAGCGCCAGGGCACTCAGGGCCGAGGCCGACATGCGCGAGAAGGTGCGGGCCGTGAACGAGCGGCGCCAGGCCGAGGAGCGGCCGATCACCTCGGTCTATGTCGGCTTGCATATCGGCGAGGTCTTCTACGGCAATGTCGGCAGCATCGACCGGCTCGACTTCACGGTCGTGGGCCCTGCGGTGAACGAGACCAGCCGGATCGCCTCGATGTGCCGGTCGGTCGACCGGTCGGTCCTGGTGTCGCAGGCCCTGGCGGACGCGCTGCCGCCTGCCGAGCGCGCGCGGCTGGTGTCGGTCGGGCGTTTCGCGCTCCGCGGCGTCGGCCGCGCCCAGGAACTGTTCACCGTCGACCCCGCCCTCCTATAGGATGGGGCATACATTTTTGATGAGGGCAGTCATGGCTAAGAGCGCACAAGCACCGACCATTTCCATCGGCATCACCGAGGCTGACCGGCGCAAGATCGCCACCGGCCTCAGCCACCTGCTGGCCGACACCTACACGCTGTACCTGACCACGCATAATTTCCACTGGAACGTCACCGGCCCGATGTTCACCTCGCTGCACACCATGTTCATGACGCAGTACACCGAACTATGGAATGCAGTGGACCCGATCGCCGAGCGCATCCGTTCGCTGGGCCACGCAGCACCCGGCTCCTACGCCCAGTTCGGCAAACTGAGTTCGCTCAAGGACGCGCCCGCCACGCCGCCCAAGGCGATGGACATGGTGCGCATCCTTGTCACCGGGCACGAGGCCGTGGCCCGTACGGCGCGCGGCGTCTTTCCGCTCGCCGACAAGGCCAACGACGAGCCGACCGCAGACCTGCTGACGCAGCGGCTCACGGTGCACGAGCAGACGGCGCGGATGCTGCGGTCGCTTCTGGAATAGCCGTCGGCCAATCTGAAAAGCTGGGCGAAAAGATTCGCCAGTCGAGCTTCCGCTATTCGGCTTGCGCCGCGGCCCTCCCGATGCCTACGATAGCTATAACAACGAAGCCGTCCAACGTGGCGGCAGTCCTTGGGAGGACAACATGGCCAAGACGAAGCGTCGTAGCGTGCTTAAGCTTGCCGGCGGTGCAGCCGCGGCGTCGATGGGCGGCATGGCCGCCATTCTTGCAACCGGCCGTATGCCGGCCTTCGCCCAGCAGCGAACGGTTCACTGGCTCAAATGGGTCGACTTCGTGCCGGCCACCGATGCGCTCTTGAAGAAGGAAATGATGCCGGAGGCCGAAAAGGCGCTGGGCGTCAAAATCAACCTCGAGACCGTGAACGGCAACGATCTTCAGCCGCGTATCACCGCCGGCATCCAGTCTGGCGCTGGTCCCGATCTGATCATGTCATTCAACAGCTATACGCATCTCTATGCCAACAGCGTCGTCGACGTCAGCGCGATCGCCGAGGAAGTCGGCAAGCGGGAAGGCGGCATCTTCCCGTACGCAAAGGCGATCTGCAGCAACGGCAAGATCTACATGGGCATGCCATGGGCCGTGATCGGCGGCATGATCGCCTACCGCAAATCGTGGTTCGACGAAGTCGGCGTCACCAAGTTCCCCGACACGTGGGATTCCTACCGTGAGGCCGGCAAGAAACTCAAGGCCAAGGGACGTCCGCTCGGCCAGACGCTGGGCCATACATTCGGCGACGCACCGGGCTTCACCTATCCGTACCTGTGGTCGTGGGGCGGCAAGGAGATCGACGCCAGCGGCAAGGTGGTGCTCAACAGCAAGGAAACGCTCGAATCGATCAAGTTCATGCAGGGTTTCTGGAAGGATGCCCATGACGAGGGTGGCCTTGCCTGGGACGACACCAACAACAACCGCGCATTCCTGTCGCAGACCATTTCCGCGACCCTGAACGGCGCCTCGATCTACATCGAGACCCTGCGCAAGCCCGACCAGTACAAGACGGAAAAGGGCCTGCCGATGAGCAAGGACATCCAGCATGCGCCCCTGCCCAAGGGGCCGGCGGGACAGTTCGGATTCCATCTGCTGCAATCGAACATGCTGATGAAGTACTCGAAGAACCAGGACGCTTCGAAGGAGTTCCTGAAGTGGCTCCACACCGAGGCGAACTACAGGAAGTTCTTCGAATCGCAGAAGGGCTTCGCGACGCCGTGCACAGCGAAGTGGGAGTCCGACAAGCTGTGGGACGTCGATCCGGTCATGGCGCCCTTCAAGGTTGCCGCCCGCCTCGGCCAGGCCATCGGCAACGCCGGACCACCGGACGCCAAGGCCCAGGAAGTCCTCTCGAAGTACATCATCACCGACATGTACGCCAAGGCGGTGCAGGGCATGCCCCCCGAGGACGCGATGAAGTGGGCCGAAGCTGAGCTCAAGAAGGTCTACGTCTAAGGCCGGGAAACTGCGCTTAGGGTAACCCGTCCATGGCGGTGACATCACTTCCGGCGGCGGAGGGCAAACGGCTCTCCCCGCGGTTGCGTAAGCTTGAAGACGAACGCTGGCTCGCGTTGGCTCTGCTCGCGCCAACAGCGGTCCTGCTCGGTCTGTTCATCGCCTACCCCTTCTTCGAAGGCGTCATGCTGTCACTCAGCAGCACGCGCGTCGGCCAGCCCGGCGAATTCGTCGGTCTGAAGAACTTCCACAAGATCTGGAACGACAGCATCTTCCGCACGACCGTGTGGAACACATTCTGGTACACGGGCGTGACGACGGTGTTCAAGCTGGCGCTTGGCCTGTGGCTGGCGATCCTGCTCAACCGGCATTTCAGGGGCAAGGCGATCATCCGCGCCTTCATCCTGCTGCCGTTCATCATCCCCACGGTGCTTTCGACCTTCGCCTGGAAGTGGATGTTCGATCCCACCTTCAGCGTCATCAACTGGACGCTGTTCCAGCTGGGCTTCATCACCACCCGCATCAACTGGCTGGGCGACCCCGACCTCGCCATGACGTCGATCATCGTCATCAATATCTGGCGCGGCGTGCCGTTCTTCGCCATCACCCTGCTGGCCGGCCTGCAGACCATCAGCCCGGAGCTCCACGAGGCCGCCGCCATCGACGGCGCCCGTCCCTGGCAGCGCTTCTGGCACGTCACCTGGCCGCTGCTCATGCCGGTAACACTGGTCGTCGTGCTGTTCTCGGTCATCCAGACCTTCGCCGATTTCCAGCTGGTCTACGTCATGACGGGCGGCGGACCGGCCAACGCTACGCACCTCTTCGCGACCTACGCCTACCAGCTCGGCATCGGCACCGGGTTGCTGGCCGAGGGTGCCGCGATATCGCTCGCGATGTTCCCGTTCCTGTTCATCATCGTGGTCGTGCAGCTGCTCTACATCCGCCGGGTCGAAACCCGATGAGCCCCCCGAATAGCCCGGAGACCCGCTGACATGATCGAGGGTGCACTCTGGAGACGGTGGGTCTTCTATAATCTCCCGCTGATCCTGTTCGTCTTCGTCCTGCTGTTTCCGTTCTACTGGATGATCGTGACGACTTTCCGGCCGGACGGCGAACTCTACCTGCCGTGGAACGCGCCCAATTACATGCCGTTCTGGACCAACAATCCGACTCTCGAGCACATCCTCTATCTGTTCGAGGAGACCAGCTTCGCGCGCTGGATGTTTAACACCATGTTCATCGCGCTGGTGTCGACGCTGATCTCGCTGTTCTGCGGCGTGCTGGCGGGCTATGCGCTGGCCCGCCTCAACTTCCCCTATGCCGGCGGCCTCGGCACGGCGATCTTCATCACCTATCTGGTGCCACAGACGCTGTTGTTCATTCCGCTGGCGGAGATCATCCGGAACTTCAAACTCGGCGACACCCCGTGGGCGCTGATCCTGACCTATCCGACGTTCCTGATCCCGTTCTGCACCTGGCTGATGATGGGGTACTTCAAGGCCATCCCGAAGGAACTTGAGGAGTGCGCCCGCATCGACGGCGCCTCGCGCTGGAAGGCGATGGTCTACATCATCATTCCGGTCGCCGTGCCCGGCATCCTGTCGTCGGGCATCATCGCCTTCACGCTGTCATGGAACGAGTTCATCTACGCCCTGGTCTTCCTGTCCTCTCCGGACCAGAAGACCGTCCCCGTCGGGGTCACCTCGGAGCTGATCCGCGGCGACGTGTTCTTCTGGGGGCCGCTGATGGCCGGCGCCCTGCTGGGCTCGATTCCGGTGGCAATCGTCTATTCATTCTTCGTCGAACACTACGTCTCGGGCCTTACCGGGTCGGTCAAGGGGTAACGCGTCATGGCCGAGGTCAGCCTCCACAAGCTCAACAAGATGTTCGACACGACACATGTCGTGAAGGACGTCGATCTGCAGATCCGCGACAAGGAATTTATGGTCTTCGTCGGACCCTCCGGCTGCGGCAAGACCACGACGCTGCGCATGATCGCCGGACTGGAAGCCATCACCTCGGGCGAGATCCGCATCGCCAACAACGTGGTCAACGAAGTGCCGCCGATGGACCGCGACATCGCCATGGTGTTCCAGAATTACGCGCTCTACCCGCACATGAGCGTGGCCTCGAACATGGCCTTCGGCCTCAAGATGCGGAAGTTCGAGAAGTCCGAAATCGAGAGGCGCATCAACAACGCCGCATCCATTCTCGGCATCGAGAGCCTCCTGCAGCGCAAGCCGCGGCAGCTGTCGGGCGGCCAGCGCCAGCGAGTGGCACTGGGCCGCGCCATCGTGCGCGACCCCGCGGTGTTCCTGTTCGACGAGCCACTCAGCAATCTCGACGCCAAGCTGCGCGTGCAGATGCGGGTCGAATTGAAGAAACTGCACGAGCGTCTGGCGGTGACCTCGGTCTACGTCACCCACGACCAGGTCGAGGCAATGACACTCGGCGACCGCGTGGTGGTGATGAAAGACGGCTGGGTCCAGCAGGTCGGCGAGCCGCTGGAACTCTACAACACCCCGGCCAACAAGTTCGTGGCCGGCTTCATCGGTTCACCGGCGATGAACTTCGCCGACGTTACGCTGGTGGAAAACGGCGGCAGTCCGATTGCCGAAGCGACAGGCCTCAGGATCGGCCTGCCGGGCGCCCTGGCGGCACGAGCCAGGGCCAAGGCCGGCCGCAAGGCAACGCTCGGGATCCGGCCGGAGGACATCCACATCGCGACCGCAGCCGATGCACCGGAATTTTGCTTCGAGGCCGAGGTTGAGGTGGTCGAGCAGCTGGGCTCGGAGATCCTGCTCGATATGCGCGCCGGCCCGGCCCTGATGGTGGCGAGCGTGGATCCGACGCTGCGCGTGCGTGCCCACGACAAGCTCAAGCTGGCGCTGAAGCCCGAGCGGCTCCATCTGTTCGACGCCGAAACAGAGGCGGCGATCTAGCCTAAGGCGTGGGGCCGCCCCACGATTCGAGCACGTCCCACTTGGCCTTGCGTTGCTCCTCGCGAGGCTTCTTGAAGTCGTGGCCGAACGGCGCCGTATCGAACGAGCCGTAGGTCGGATTGCCGATTACCAGCCACTGGCGTCCCCAGTAGGCCATGTCCGAATCGAAAGCCTTCTGGCGATCGGCTTCGCTCGTCCGGTAGCGATCGTCGAAGTCGCCGAAGTTGTCGCCGATGTTGAGCAGGACGCGATAATCCTTGGTCACCGCGGCGCGGCGCGTGCCCTTGGCACTGCCCCACTCCGGCTTCTCGCCCTGCATCAGGAACGTGTCGACGTTGCCGCCCATCGGGAAGCCGAGCTTGGCCATGTTCTCACGGGTGTCCTTCTCGGTCTCGGCGCCGCGGTTGGTGATGTAGAAGATCTTCACGCCTTTGGAGTCGGCGTACTTGGTAAACTCCAGCGCCCCCGGGACCGCGGTCGATACCTGGGCGGCACAGAACTGGTTCCAGGTCTTGGTGCTGAAGCTCTGGTTATTCTTCAGCATCCAGACCTGATAGCGCGAGTTGTCGAGCAGCGTCTCGTCGATATCGAGAATGATGGCGGGCGGCAGGTTCTGATAGTCGGCTTTCTGCTCGGCCGGCGACGCCGTCCAGCTCTTGTCGGCCAGGGCCTCGTCGAGGCGAATGCGGGCCAATGCGAAGACCGTGAGCGCATTGCCCTTGAACTCGATGGACCGCTGCGTCCACAGGGTCGCCAGCAACATGTCGTTGTGCGGCGTTGCTTCCTGCGCCCGTACCATACCCGACGACAGAATCACGGAAAGGGTGGCGCCGAGCGCCAGGGCAATCCTTGCGATCATGACCCGATCTCCTTCAACAGTCTTTGTTTGGTCGCTTCATCAGCGAACGAAGCATCGACCGCTGTTCGCGCGATATGCCTCAACGCTGCATCGTCGAGATCCGCCTTGTCGTATTCGTTGCCGAGCGTCGTATGGAAGAATGGCGGATCGTCGGAATTGAGGGTAACGGGAACACCGGCGGCGATTAAGCGATGCAACGGATGAGAGGCCCGGTCGGGATACAGCCCCAGGGCGACGTTGCTGCCTGGGCAGACCTCGAGAACCGTGCCGCGACGCGCCAGCTCCGCCATCAGCGCGGTATCGTCGGCCGAGCGCACGCCGTGGCCGATCCGGGTCACCGGCAGGCAGTCGATCGCAGCCCATACGCTTTCCGGGCCGACCACCTCGCCGGCATGGACGGTGCAGCCATAGCCCTTGTCGTGGGCCAGCCGGTAGGCCGGCGCGAAATCAGCCGGCGTGAACTTGGCCTCGTCTCCGCCCATGCCGAAGCCCACGACATAGGGATGCGGCTCCGCCACCATGGCCTCAGCCATGGCAAGCGCACGCTCGGGCCCGAGATGGCGGATGCAGATGATGATGATGCGGCCCACGATGCCGAATTCGCGATGGGCGCGGTCGATGCCCTCGGCCAGCGCCTCGAGCCAGGCTGCATAAGAGATGCCCAGTGCCGCCGGCCGCTCGGGCGAGCAGAACATCTCGACATAGACCGCCCCCTCGGCCGCCACGCCGGCAAGGTAGGAATAGATCACGTCGCCGAAGTCACGCGGCGTGCGTAACACGGTGCAGACCCGATCGTAGGCGGCAAGAAAACTCCAGAAGTCGCGCCACACATAGTGGCCATCGGCCCCGAACAGCCCACTGGGCAGGTCGAGGCCGTTGCGGGCAGCCAACTCGCGCGCGAGCGCGGGCGCGATCGAACCCTCGAGATGACAATGCAGTTCCACCTTGGGAATCACGCAAAACCTCTTAACGGCAGATCTGGCCGTTGCAGCCAATTGTCTGCCGGATAATCGGCCTGCCCGTCGATCAGATGCAAGGCATAGGCGTGCCGAGCGCGGGACGAATGGTTGGGCGCGCTGGCATGCGGCAGCAGGCCATGCAGAACGACCAGCGTACCGCGCCGGGCCTCCAGCGCCACCGGCGCGACCGAGGGCCACGGCGTGGTGTCCAGCGTCTGGGTGACCATCCGGTCGCCCTCGCGCTGAAACCGCTGGCGCAGCGGCCCCCGATGGGCGCCCGGCAGCGCCATCAGGCAGCCATTGTCCTGGTCGGCGTCGTCGAGGGCGACCCAGAAGCCCGTCACGGTCGAGGGCCGCGTATGCAGGTAGGTGGCGTCCTGGTGCCAGTCGACCTCGGCGCCGATCCGCGGCTGCTTGAAGAGATACATGGATTGCAGCAGCAGCGGCCGGACGAAGCCGAACGCGTGGGCGAGACTGGCCAGCCGTGGCTGGCGCGAGACCCGATCGAAGACCGGATCGAGATCGTGCAGCGCGTGACCGATCTTGTTCAAGGCCAGGGGCACCGGCTGGTCGGTCGCTTGCCCTTCGAAGAAGAAGCGAACTGCGCCACCCGATTCCTGGAAGTAGCGATCCCGGGCATGGCCCTGGTCACGGGTCGAGAAGACCGTGCGCGCTGGACCGGGATCGAAGGCGGCCACCAGCTCGGCCGCACGCGCCTGCAGCGCGTCGCAGTCGGCCGGCGGCAGGAAACCTTCCAGCACCAGAAAGCCGTCGCGCTCGTAAGCTCCCAGATCGGGCTCGCTCATAGGACGACGCGTTCCATGACGACCGGCCGCTCGGCAACCGGCGCGTCACCGATGCGGATGGCTTGGCGCACCAGCGCAATAGCCGCATCGGCATCGGCCTCGCTCGCGGCGTGGACCATGCAGAGCGGACTGCCGGCCCGGATCGGCACGCCGACGTCGGTGACTTCGCTGAGGCCCACGGAAGGATCGATCGCGTCGTCGGCATGGGCGCGACCGCCGCCAAGCGCCACCACGGCAATACCGACCTGGCGCGCATCCATGCCCACGATATGGCCGGAACGCTCGGCGGTGCAGGCTTTCATCACCGGCGCCTGCAACAGGTAGCGGCCGGCATGGTCGACGAAATCGCCCGGGCCACCCAAAGCCGACACCATGCGGCCAAAAACCTCCGCCGCACGGCCGTCGGCCAGCGCCGCCTCGGCCCGCGCCCGACCGGCGGCAACGTCGGGCACGAAGCCGCCCAGCGCCAGCATCTCGCCGGCGAGGGCCATCGTCACCTCGTGCAAGCGCGGCTCGCGCGTATCGCGGCCGGTCAGATAGGCCACTGTCTCCATGACCTCGAGAGCGTTGCCGACCTCGCGGCCCAGCACCCGGTCCATATCGGTGATCAGCGCGATGGTGGGGAGGCCCGCCTGGTTGGCCACGGCCACGAGGCTCTGCGCCAGGTCGCGCGCCATCTCCTCGGTGTTGCAGAAGGCGCCGGAGCCGCATTTCACGTCCATCACCAGCCCGTCGAGGCCCTCGGCGACCTTCTTCGACAGGATTGAACTCACCAGCAGTGGTATCGACTCGACGCTGCCGGTGACGTCGCGCACCGCGTAGAGCCGCCGGTCGGCCGGTGCCAGCTCGTCGGTCTGGCCGATCACGGCGCAGCCGACCTCACGGACGACCCGGCGGAAGGTCGCGATGTCGGGTTGGGTTTCATAGCCCGAGATCGCCGAGAGCTTGTCGAGTGTGCCGCCAGTGTGGCCGAGGCCGCGGCCGGAGATCATGGGCACGAAGCCGCCGCAGGCCGCTACGATCGGCGCCAGCATCAGGCTCACCTTGTCGCCGACGCCGCCGCTCGAATGCTTGTCGATCACGGGACCGGGCAGCGCGAGGTCCCGCCAGTCGAGCATGATGCCCGAGTGGGCAAGGCCGAGGGTGAGCGCCACGCGTTCCGGCACTGTCATGCCGCGGAAAAACACCGCCATGGCAAAAGAGGCGACCTGGCCCTCGCTCAGGCTGCCGTCGTGGATGCCACGCACGATGAAGGCGATCTCCGACGCCGACAGTTCGTGGCCGTCGCGTTTTCGGCGGATGATCTCCTGCGGCAGCATGAGGCCTAGGCGTATTGCTCGAGGAACAACCGCAGCAGGCGGCGGACATCACCCGAGGCCGAACTCGCAACGGCGATCGTCTGCTCGTGAGCGAGTGTGCCGGGGACGAGACCTGCGGCGTAGTTGGTCATCAGCGACACCGCCGCCACCTTCATGCCGGCGTGGCGTGCCAAGATCGTCTCCGGTGCCGTCGACATGCCCACGGCGTCAGCGCCCAGGATGCGGGCCGCGCGGATTTCGGCTGGCGTCTCAAAACTGGGACCGCTGAACCACATATAGACGCCGTCATGGCAAAGTACGTTGGCCTGCTTGGCGGCCTTGAGCAGGCTCTTGACCAAGGCGGGATCGTAGGCATCGACCATGTCGACGAAACGATTGTCGCCCGATCCCACGCCGAACAGCGGATTGACCCCGGTAAAGTTGATGTGGTCGGTGATGATCATGGTCGAGCCCGGCGGCATGTCGAGGCGCAGGCTGCCGGCGGCGTTGGTCTGGAGCAGTGTCCCGCAGCCGAGGCCGGCCAAGGTGTCGATGGCACCCTTCATCTCGTCGGCGCGGCCGCGCTCATAGTAGTGCGCGCGGCCCTGCAACACGGCAACAGGCGTCGAACCGACATGGCCCAGCACCAATTGCCCGGCATGGCTGCCGACCGTCGTCTGCGGGAAGCCCGGCAACTCGCCATAGGGGATGGTGGCGACCTTCTTCACCTCATCGGCAAAACCGCCAAGACCCGAGCCCAGCACCACGGCCACCTTCGGCCGGAAGCCCGGTGCCGCGCGGGCGACGACGTCGCTCACGGCTTGCCGAGCTGATGCGGGCCGAAGGACATCGGCAGGAGCTGGCCCAGCGTCACGGTGCGATGCAGGCCGTCGGGGCCGCAGAGATGGACAGGCAGATCGTTGCCGGCAAATTCGCGCAGCTTCTGGCGGCAGCCGCCGCAGGGCGTGATGACCTCCGGACCGGGACCCACGACAAGGCATTCCAGGAGGCGCTTGTGACCAGCCGCCACCATGGCTGCGATCGCCGAAGCCTCCGCACAGAGCCCCTGCGGATAGGCGGCATTCTCGACGTTGCAGCCGCCATGGATCGAACCGTCCTCCGCACGCACGGCGGCGCCGACATGGAACTTCGAGTAGGGCGCATGGGCACGCAGCATCATGCGGCGCGCCAGATGGAGCAGTTCGTCCATTTCAGTGCTCTTTCTCGTAGGGCACGCCGGCCGCCTTGGGAGCGATCGCACGGCCGATGAAGCCGGCCAGCAGGAACATGGTGAGAAGATATGGCATGGCCTGGATCAGTTGCACCGGAACTTCGCCTACGCCGGGCACGCGGACGCCCTGGAGCCGGATGGCCATGGCATCGAGCAGGCCGAAGATCAGGCAGGCCCCGAACGCCGGAAACGGCCGCCATTTGCCGAAGATGATGGCCGCCAGCGCAATGAAACCCTGCCCCGCCGTCATGTCACGGCTGAAGCCTGCATTCTGGCCGATCGACAGATAGGCGCCGGCGAGGCCAGCGAGCAACCCGCAGAGCAGCACCGCCCGATAGCGCAACCAGGCCACCGAGAGGCCAGCGGCATCGACGGCGAGCGGCATTTCGCCCACGGCGCGCAGGCGGAGCCCAAAGCGCGTGCGGGCGATGACCCACCAGGTGAGCGGCACCGACAGCAGCGCCACGTAGACCAGGACATTGTCCCCCGCCCTCGGCAAGAAAAGCGGCATCAACCGCTGGCCGTCCAGGAGCGGCGGCGTCTGGCCGCCACGTGCGAACCAGGCAGTGCCGAGGACGACGGTGAGCCCTGCCGCCAGGATGTTGATGGCGACGCCGCTTACCACCTGGTTGCCCCGATAGGTGATGCAGGCGAGGCCGTGCAGCAGCGCCAGCGCTTCCGCCGCCAGGATGGCCGCGGCCACACCCGCCCAGACCGAGCCGGTTACGGACGCAGTCGCGGCGGCAAAGAAGGCCGCCATCAGCATCTTGCCCTCCAGACCGACATCGACGATGCCGCTCTTTTCAGAGAACAGCCCGCCCATGGCACAGAGCACCAACGGCGTAGCGACCCGGAGCGTCGAGGCCAGCATCAGCAGGACGAAGGAGAAAGCTTCGTCCATCACGACGCCCGGCGCGCGAACAGGAATTGCAGCCACGGCCGCGGCATGTAGGCCAGCGCACCCGAGAACAGGATGACCAAGCCCTGGATCACCACCACCATCTCGCGGGTGATCGAGGGGATTTCGAAGGCGAGTTCGGCCCCGCCCTGCTGAAGCGCTCCGAACAGCAGCGCCGCCAGCGCGATGCCCAGCGGATGGCTGCGCCCCATCAGGGCGACGGCAATGCCGGCGAAGCCGTAGCCCGCGGGAAAGTCGAGCACGATGCGGTGGTGCACGCCCATCAACTCGTTGACGCCCACGAAGCCCGCCAACGCGCCCGAGAGGCACATGGCAAGCATGGTCATGCGCCTGAGGTTGGTGCCGGCATAGACAGCGGCCTCGGGATTGTGCCCCATGGTGCGAAGCGCATAGCCCCATGGCGTGTGCCACAGGAACACCCAGACACCGACGCAGCACAGCACCGCCAGCACGATCGTGAGGTTGAGTGCCGACGGCGCCACGGTGATGCCGATCGCGGCCAGCGCGTCGTGCATCGCGGGAACCCGTCCCGAGGGCGCGAAGGTACGGCTCTGTGGCGTCATCGAGCCCGGCGCGATCAGCACGTTCACCATCAGGTAGACCATCAGCGCCGAGGCCACGAAATTGAACATGATGGTGGTGATGACGATGTGGCTGCCGCGCCAGGCCTGTGCCCAGGCCGGCACGGCAGCCCACGCGGCACCGAACAGGGCCGAGGCGGCAATGGCCAGCGGGATCAGCAGCCAGGCCGGCAGCCAGCCGTCGAGCGCCAGTATGGCGACACCGCAGCCCAGGCCGCCGATATACGCTTGGCCCTCGCCGCCGATGTTGAACAGGCCGGCATGGAAGGCCAGCGCCACCGCGAGCCCGGTGAAGGCGAAGTTGGTGGCGTAGTAGAGCGTGTAGCCGATCGATTCGGACGAGCCGATGGCGCCCACGACCAGGAGCTGAAGCGCATGGAAGGGATCGACGCCGATGATCGCTACGATCACGCCGACGACGAGGAAGGCCAGCACGATGTTGACCAGCGGCAGCAGCACGATCTCCGCCCAGGTCGGCAACGGACGACGGGACGCCCTCATGCCGCGTCGGCGCCCGCCATCATCAGACCAAGCCGGCGTTCGTCGGCGCGATCCGGAGCGACTTCACCCACGATACGGCCGGCGAACATCACCAGGATGCGGTCGGCCAGCGAGAGAATCTCGTCGAGCTCCACCGACACGACCAGCACCGCGCAGCCCGCGTCGCGTGCCTTCACGAGCTCGCGATGAATGAACTCAATGGCACCGATGTCGACGCCGCGTGTCGGCTGGCCGACCAGCAGCACCTTGGGTTCGCGCGCGATCTCGCGCGCCAGCACCAGTTTCTGCTGATTGCCGCCCGAAAAACTGGACGACCGCAGAGTGGGCGACCGCGGCCGCACATCGAAGCGCTCCATCAGTCGGGCGCAATGGGCGTCGACCGCCGGCCCGTCGAGCAGGTAATGGCGCGTGAACGGCGGCCCGTCCTGGTAGCCCAGGATGGATGTTTCCGAGGCCGCGAACGCCGCGACCATGCCCTGACGCAGCCGGTCCTCGGGCACGTGGGCGAGGCCCAGGGAGCGCATTTCCGCGGGGTTGCCCGGGCGGCGCGCATCGAGGGCGTGGCCGCAGACCGTCAGCCGGCCCCCGCTCGGCGGACGGATTCCCGCCAACACCTGCAGCAGCTCGCTTTGTCCGTTGCCGGTGACGCCGGCGATGCCCACGATCTCGCCGGCGCGCAGCTCGATCCCGATGTCGTCGAGCAACTGGACTCCGCGGCCGTCAATCAGCGACAGATGCTCGGCCTGCAGGAGGATCTCACCCCGCCGGGGTGGCGCCTTGTGGAGATCGAGATGGACCTTGCGGCCGACCATCAGCTCGGCCAATTCCTCCGTCCCGGTGTCGACCGTGCGGCGCTCGGCCACGATCTGGCCCCGGCGCATCACATAGACCCGGTCGGTCGCCGCCACGATCTCGCGCAACTTGTGGGTGATCAGCACGACGGTGACGCCGCGGTCCTTCAGCGTCTGCAGGATGCGGAACAGGCGATCGGTCTCCTGCGGAGTCAGCACGGCGCTGGGCTCGTCCAGGATCAGGGTTCTTGCGCCGCGGAACAGCACCTTCAGGATTTCGACCCGCTGCTGCTCGCCCACCGAAAGATCGGCGACGCGCGCATCGGGATCGATCGTGAGGCCGTAGTCGCGGCCCAGCCGCATCAGTTCGGCTCGTGCCGCGGCGAGGCCGCCCGCCAGCATCAGACCGCCTTCGGCACCCAACACCATGTTTTCGAGCACGGTGAAGGTGTCGATCAGCATGAAATGCTGGTGGACCATGCCGATGCCATGGGCGATGGCGTCGCGCGGACTCGCCATCTCGACCGGCTGGCCATCGACCCATATCTCGCCGGCATCGGCGCGATAGAGGCCGTACAGGATGCTCATCAGCGTCGATTTTCCGGCGCCGTTCTCGCCCACGATTCCGGTGATCGTGCCCGCCTCGATCCTGAGCGACACGCCACGAACGGCATGAACGACCCCAAACGACTTGTCGATCCCGCGAAACTCGATGGCCGCAGGCGTCAGGGCTTGCACGAATTGTTGCTCATGTAGTCGTGGACCACGATCTTGCCCGACACTATGTCGGCCTTGGCTGCCTCGACCTTGGCCCTCATATCGGGCGTCACGAGCTTCTCGTTGTCCTTGTCGAGCGCCCAGTCGACGCCGCCGTCCTTGAGGCCCAGCACCTGGACGCCACCCTTCCAGGTGCCGGCCTGCGCCGCCTTGAAGCTGTTGTAGGTGGCGAGGTCGACGCGCTTCAGCATCGAGGTCAGCATCGTGCCGGGATGCAGGTGGTTCTGATTGGAATCGACGCCGATGCCGAGCTTGCCGCGGTCCTTGGCAGCTTGCAGGATTCCGATGCCGGTCGAGCCCGCCGCGGCATAGACCACGTCGACGCCGCGGTCGAACTGGCCCTTGGCGAGCTCGGCACCGCGGCCGGGATCGTTCCAGGCGGCCGGCGTCGTGCCGGTCATGTTGGTGATCAACTCGGCGTTGGGATTGGCGTATTTGATGCCCTGCTCGAAGCCGCACTGGAACTTGCGGACCAGCGGGATGTCCATGCCGCCGACGAAGCCGATCTTGCCCGTCTTGGACGCCAGCGCCGCCAGGACGCCTACCAGGAAAGAGCCTTCCTGCTCCTTGAACACCACCGACTGAACATTTGGCAGGTTGACCACGCTGTCGATGATGGTGAAGCGGACGTTGGGGAATTCCTTGGCAATCTTCTCCAGCGCCACCGCCTGCGAGAAGCCGACGGCGATGATGGGATCCTGGCCGCGCTGGGCGAACCGGCGAAGCGCCTGCTCGAACTGGGTCTCGTTACTGGGCTCGAACTCAGCGAAGGCGATGCCGGTATCCTTCTTGAATTGCTCCGCACCCGCGCTCACGCCTTCGTTGAAGGATTTATCGAACTTTCCGCCCGTGCTGTAGACGACAGCGGGCTTGATGGCGGCCTGCGCTCCAGCCTGCAGGGGCAGCAAGGCGCCCATCAGCAGAGCGACCAGCGGTCCGATCCAGCGTTTCATCGAGTCTCCCTTGGCAGCATTGCAACAGTGTGGACCTTGGGACTTTCCCGGTCTAGGCGGGGATAGGCGGCCCCTTTATCGGCACGGGCCTTGCTACCCACCGCCCGGGAGGAAAATATGGCCGAGTACGATCTCGTCATCCGCAACACCACCATCGCCACGGCTTCAGACGTCGTGAAGGGCGATATCGGGGTTTCCGCCGGTCGCGTGGTGGCGCTCGGCGAGCGCCTCGACAAGGGCAAGAAGGAGATCGACGCGACGGGACTGATCGCCGTGCCGGGTGGCATCGACGCCCATGTCCATTTCGACCAGGACACGGCCGACGGCTCGGTGTTCTGCGACGATTTCGAGAGCGGCAGCCGGGCGGCGGCCGCGGGCGGCACCACGACCATCATTCCCTTCGCCTACCAGAACAAGGGCCAGCCGCTGCGCGACGCAGTGAACAAGTACCACCAGCGCGCCGAGGGCAAGTCGCTGATCGACTACGCCTTCCACGTCATCCTGTCCGATGCCAGCGACAAGATCATGGGCCAGGACTTCACCGCCCTGGTCGCCGACGGCTACACCTCGTTCAAGGTCTACATGACCTACGACGACGTGAAGCTCACCGACCGCGAGATGCTCGACGCGCTGGCGGCAGCCCGTCGCGAGCAGGCGATGCTGATGATCCACGCCGAGAACTCGGACTGCATCACCTGGCTGACCGAGCGGCTCGAACTGAAGGGCATGACGGCCGCCAAGTTCCACGCCACGTCGCGGCCCTTCGTGGTCGAGCGCGAGGCCACGCACCGCGCCATCTCGCTGGCCGAGCTGCTGGATGTGCCGATGCTCCTCGTCCACGTCTCGGCCAAGGAAGCCATGCACGAGATCCAGCGCGCCCAGGCCCGCGGCCTTCGGGTCTACGGCGAGACCTGCCCGCAGTACCTTTTCCTGAGCGAGGAGGATTTCGAGAAGCCGGGCGACGAGGGCAGCAAATGCGTGTGCTCGCCGCCGCCGCGCGGCACGGACAATCAGGAGCACATCTGGACCGGCCTCGCCGCCGGCACATTCCAGGTCCTGTCGTCGGATCACGCCGCCTTCAAGTACGACGATGTGCGCGGCAAGAAGCTGCCGGGCGCGTCCCAGAGCTTCCGCAAGATCCCCAACGGCGTGCCGGGCGTCGAGACCCGCCTGCCGCTGCTCTTCTCCGAGGGCGTCAACAAGGGCCGCCTCACCCTGCAGCAGTTCGTGGCGCTGAGCTCTACCAACCCCGCCAAGATCTACGGCCTGCACCCGCGCAAGGGCACGATCGCCGTCGGCGCCGACGCCGACATCGTGCTGTGGGATCCCACCCGCAAGGTGAGCCTCACCAACTCGATCCTTCACCACAATTGCGACTACACGCCCTACGAGGGCCGCGAGCTCACGGGCTATCCGGTGATGACCCTGTCGCGCGGCGAGGTGGTAATGGACGAGGGCAAGATGAGCGGTTCGGCCGGCCGCGGCCTCTTCCAGAAATGCGACCGCCCCGAGGCCGCGCGCCCGCGCGGCCGGCCGTTGATCGATCCCTCGATCTTCAACTGATCCCCGGCGTCGCTCTACTTGCCTTTCGGGGTGGCCGCGACACCAGGCGCATGATTGAGGATCGACCGCGTGAGCCCGCCGTCGACCACCAGCGCCTGGCCGGTGATGTAGCTCGCCTCCGGGCTCAGCAGGAAGGCAATGGCGTCGGCAATGTCGCCAGGCTTGGCGACGCGGCCCAGCGGCACCAGCCTGGCACGTCCGCGCGCCAGCCTGGGCTGGCTGTAGATCGCATCAGTCATCGAGGTATGGACGAAGCCCGGGCACACGGAATTGGCGCGGATGCCGTCGGGGCCCCATTCCAGTGCCATCATCTCGGCAAGCATGATCAGCGCGGCCTTGGCCGGGCTGTAGGCGCCGGTCGGCAGCTGCGGCATGACGCCCGACATCGACGACACCATCACGATGGCACCCTTCGACTTCCGGAGATGGGGATGCGCCGCCTTGGCGAGCAGCCAGTTGGCGCGGAGGTTGATGTCGAAGACGCGATCCCAGGTAGCGACGTCGAGATCGACCAGTTTGGCGGGCGCGGCAATGCCG
>CAMAYC010000048.1 GCA_945862125.1 Reyranella massiliensis 521 | reverse complement strand
ACGCGCGGCCGCGCCGACGTCCTGCCGACCGGTCGGAATCTCACCTCGATCGATCCGCGCGCCATTCCGACGCGCACCGCTTCGGTCATCGGTGCGCGCGCGGCCGACGAGGTGGTGCGCCGATACCTGCAGGATCACGGCGAGTATCCGCGCGCCTTGGTCATCGATCTCTGGGCCTCGGCATCGCTTCGCACCGGTGGCGACGACCTCGCCCAGGCGCTGGCCTATCTCGGCGTGCGCCCGACCTGGGACAAGGCGTCGAGCCGCGTCACCGGCATCGAAATCCTGCCGCTGGCCGTGCTCGACCGGCCGCGCATCGATGTGACGCTCCGGATCTCCGGCCTGTTCCGCGACATCTTCGAGACGCAGATTGCCCTGTTCGACGTCGCGGTCCGGCGTGTCGCGGCGCTCGACGAGGAGGCCGGCGACAACCCGCTGGCGGAAGCAGGCCGGCGCGGCGCCGGTCTCGCGCGCATCTTCGGCGGTGCCCCGGGCAGCTACGGTGCCCGCGCGGCCGATCTTGCGCTCGACGGTGCCTGGACGACCCGCGCGGAACTGGGCGAGGCTTATCTGGCCTCGGCGACCCACGCCTATGGCAGCACCGAGCAGTCTCAGGCCGCGGATGGTGGGTTTCGCGACCGCGTGTCGGTGGCGAATGTCCTCGTCCATCCCCAGGACGATCGTGAGCGCGATCTGCTGGACGGTGACGGCGTCGCCGACTTTGCCGGAGGCTTTGCCGCGGCGGCAGCGCTCCTCGGCAACGATCCGGAGCTCTATCATCTCGACACGAGCCAGCCCGCGGCGCCCAAGGCGCGCCGCGTTGCCGAGGAAGTTGCGCGTGTCGTGCGTGGCCGGCTGACCAACCCGCGCTGGATCGCGGGCATGCTCGAGCACGGCCAGCGCGGCGTCGCGGAAATCGCCCAGACCGTCGATGCGCTCTATGCCTTCGCCGCGACCGCCCGGGTCGTGCCCAATCACCTGTTCGAGGCGACGCACGACGCGCTGATCGCCGACGGCGCCGCCCTGGCAGCGATGCGTGAGAGGAATCCGGCCGCAGTCCGGGCCATCGCCGAGCGTCTCAGAGACGCTCTGGCCCGCGGCCTCTGGACGACGCGCCGCAATGCCGTCGACGAGGAGCTCGCCCAGGCAATCGGGGAGGCGATCGGGGCTTGCGGAGCCGCCGCAGTCGGCCGATGAAAGCCGGATCATGAGCTTGGTCGCCGTAATCGACGTGAAGGGCTGGTGTCCCGGCGTTCTGCGCCCCATGCAGAGCGGCGATGGGCTGCTCGCCCGCGTGCGGCCGTGGTGCGGGGCGCTTCGTCTGGACGAGGCGAAAGGACTGGCCGACGCCGCGGAGCGGTTCGGCAACGGCCACATTGATCTCACGCGCCGCGCCAATTTGCAGATCCGTGGCCTCGGCGACGCCAGCGTGCAGGGGCTGCAGGATGCCGTGGCTCGGCTGGGCCTGGTCGATCGCGATGCCGACGTCGAAGCCGGGCGCAACATCATGGTGTCGCCGCTGGCCGGCATAGATCCGGCGGAAGCCGATATCCGCCCCATTGCCGGCACTCTCGCGGATCTGCTGGCGCGTGACACAGGCTTGCAACGCCTGCCATCGAAGTTCGGCTTCCTCGTCGATGGCGGTGGCCCTGTGTCGATTGCCGGTGAACGCGCGGATATCTCGCTCAAGGCGCTGGGCCAGGCGAAGGCCGCCGGGATGGCCGTCGGACTCGACACGCCCGCCGGCACCGACTGGGTCGGCAGCACGCCCATCGACGAAGCGGCAGACGTGGCTGCCTCCATCGCAAGGATCTTCATCGGCCTTGCGCAGGAACAGCGTCGACTGCGCGATCTCGGCGACGGACCTTACGGGCGACTTCGCGCAATCGTGCGCAAGGGCCTCGGTCCCGTCGGCATTCCGTCGGTCGTGTCGCGGCGGCTCATCGGCATCAAGGGATCGGTCGTTGGTGTCGCAGCACCCTTCGGGCGTCTCGAAGCGCATCAGCTTCGCAGCCTCGCCGGCCTCGCCAAAGAAGCAGGCGCGACGGACATTCGCCTGTCGCCGTGGCGCGCGCTCTACGTCGGGGCGCGAGACGCTGCAGCGGCGCAAGCTTTGGTGACGGGCGCCCACGACATCGGACTCATCGTCGATGCCAGCGACCCGATCCTCCGGATCGACGCCTGCCCGGGGGCGCCAGCCTGCCGGTCGAGCAGCGTCGATACGCGCCGTACCGCGGGCAGGCTCGCCGCTTTGCCGTTCACGGGCAGCATCCACGTCTCGGGGTGCGCCAAGGGTTGCGCCCGCTCGGCACCGGCCGACCTGGTGCTGGTGGGGGAGAAAGGGCGCTACGGCGTGATTCACAACGGCAACGCGCGCGACCTTCCGCGACGCATCGTCGATGCCAACGAAGCGGGAGTGCTGGTCGATGTCTGAGCGCGCCCCCAATCAACGCACCTATGTCCGCGACGGTGCCGAGATCTACCGCCAGTCGTTCGGCATCATTCGCGCCGAGGCCGACCTCCGCCGCTTCACGCCGGCCGAGGAGCGCGTGGCGGTACGGATCATCCATGCCTGCGGCATGGTCGAGATCGCCCGCGACATCGTCCTATCGCCATCCTTTGCCGACAATGCGCGCTGGGCGCTGATCGGCGGCGCGCCGATCCTCTGCGATTCCAAGATGGTCGCCAACGGCATCACGCGCGCGCGTCTGCCCGCCGGCAACGAGATCGTCTGCACGCTCGACGATCCGTCGGTGCCGGCGCTAGCGGCCAGGCTCGGCAACACCAGAAGCGCCGCGGCGATGGAACTTTGGCGCGATCGGCTGGGTGGCGCGGTCGTGGCCATCGGTAACGCGCCGACAGCACTGTTCCATCTTCTTGAGATGCTCGATGCGGGCGCACCGCCGCCGGCGGCGGTGATCGGGCTGCCCGTAGGTTTCGTGGGCGCGCTCGAATCGAAGGACGCCTTGGCCGCCGACGGCCGCGTGCCGTTCCTGATCGTGCGCGGCCGCAAGGGAGGCAGCGCCATGGCGGTGGCGGCCGTCAACGCGCTGGCGAGCGAGGCGGAATGACCAGCCTCGACCTGCTTGGCGGTTCCGCCCTCGGCGGCACGCTCTATGGGATCGGTGTCGGGCCAGGCGATGCGCGCTATCTCACGCTCCGCGCCGCCGCCCTTGTGAAGGCCGTCGATGTCGTCGCTTATTTTGCCAAACGCGGTCGCCAGGGTAACGCGCGCCGAATCGTCGATGCGCTGATGGCGCCCGGCCGTGCCGAAGTCCGCTTCGAATATCCACTGACCGACGAGCTGCCGGCCGAGAACCCCGAGTATCAGCGCCAGATCGGCGATTTCTACCGGCAGATGTCGGAGACGTTGGCGACGCTTCTGCGCGAGGGCAAGTCTGTCGGCCTTCTGGCTGAGGGCGATCCGTTCTTCTACGGCTCCTTCATGCATATGTGGCGCCGCCTCGAAGCGGATTTCCCGATCGAGGTCGTGCCGGGTGTGACCGGCATGTCGGGTTGCTGGACGCGCGCCAACGTGCCGATCACCTGGGGCGACGACACGCTTTCCGTGCTGCCGGGAACGCTCGAGGAGCAGCGGCTCGTCGATCATCTGCGCCAGACCGATGCGGCGGTGATCATGAAGGTCGGCCGCAACCTCGGCAAAGTGCGCCGCGCCGTTGAAGCGGCGGGCCTGATGTCTCGCGCCGTCTATGTCGAGCGTGGCACGATGGAAAATGAGCGTGTCCAACCGCTCGCCGATTGCCGTGACGCGGCGGGCGCCTATTTCGCCATGGTGCTGATCCCAGGTCAGGGGAGGCGGCTGTGACAGGCTCTCTCGTCGTCGTCGGTACCGGACCCGGCAAGGCCGAGCTCATGACTCCGGCGACGGCGGCGGTGCTCGCGAAGGCGACTGACCTCGTCGGCTACGGCCCCTATCTCGATCGCGTGCCGGTAACGCGCGCCGATCAATGCCGTCACGCCTCCGATAATCGCGTCGAGCTCGACCGCGCCCGGCATGCATTGTCGCTGGCGGCATCGGGCCGGCAGGTCGTCGTCGTCTCGGGCGGAGATCCCGGTGTGTTCGCCATGGCTTCGGCCATCTTTGAGGCAGTTGAAACCGGCGAGCCGGCGTGGCGTGCGCTCGACATCCGTGTCGAGCCCGGCGTCACCGCAATGCTGGCGGCAGCCGCCGAAGTCGGTGCGCCCCTTGGTGGCGATTTCTGCGCGATCTCGCTGTCCGACAATCTGAAGGCCTGGGCGACGGTGGAACGGCGGTTGAAGGCGGCAGCCGAGGCCGACTTCGTGATCGCCCTCTACAATCCGGCGTCGAAGGCGCGCCCCCATCAGCTCGGCCTCGCGTTCGATCTCCTGCGGGCACTCAAGGCCGCCGAAACGCCGGTATTGTTCGTCCGCGCGGCCGGCACGGCGGATGCGAATGTCGTGACGACGACGTTGGGTAAGGCCGACGGCGCGCTGGCCGACATGCGCACCCTGGTGATCGTGGGCGCCAGCACCACACGGCAGGTCGGCCGCTGGGTCTATACGCCGCGCCGCGAACCGGAGGCGCAGCCGTGAAGCCACGCAACTGCCTCCTCGGGACTGCCGAGCACATGGCCCGCCGGCTTCTCGGGCCGGGCGATCATGATGACCGGCAGGTCGAGTTCGCGGGCAGCCTCGATCTTTGCGTAGGTCGCCGTGCCGCCGGAATTCTTGGAAACGATGATGTCGATTTCTTCCTTCACGAGAAGCCTGGCCTCGGAATCGCGATCGAACGGCCCGCGCGCCTGCAGGATCTTGAGATTGGGCGGCAAGGCAGCCTGCTCGGGCACTTCGATGGTGCGCGCGACATAGCGGTGCTGCGGCGAAGCCGCGAAGGCATGCAGATCCTGGCGGCCGAGGCTGAGGAAGACGCGGAGCGGCGTCTTCCCGAGAGCCACCGCCGCCGCTTCGGCGGTCGGCACAATCCGCCAGCTGTCGTCTTCCAGGCGCTGCCACGGCGGCCGCACGATGGTACCCAGCGGCAATCCGGCCTGCGTGCAGGCGGCCACGGCATTGGCCGACATTTGGGCGGCATAGGGATGCGTGGCGTCGATCACGGCATCGGCTTTCTCGTCGCGCAGCCATCGCGCGAGTCCTTCGATTCCGCCGAAGCCGCCGACGCGCGTGGCGAGCGGCTGCGGCTTGGGATTGGACGTCCGGCCGGCCAGCGACAGGGTCGCGTCGAAGCGCGGATCGGCGGCCAGCAGGGACGCCAGCGCCGAGGCTTCGGTGGTGCCGCCAAGAACGAGGACGCGCATTGCAGGATCGACCTGTGACGAGTGAAGCCGCAAACTGCACGCGGGCTCGTTGGCTGTCCATCATCGGTATCGGTGAAGATGGCGTTGCCGGCCTGTCGCCGGTTGCCCAACGCCTGATCTCCGCCGGAGAGTTGGTCGTGGGCGGCAAGCGGCACCTCGAACTGGCCGGCGACCTGATCCGCGGCCACCGGCTCGCCTGGCCGAGCCCGATCGCCAGCGCTTTGCCGGAAATCCAGAAACATCGCGGAAGGCCTGTGGTCGTGCTGGCGAGCGGCGATCCATTCCACTATGGCGTCGGCACGACGTTGATGGGCTCGGTTCCCGCCGCGGAGATGCTCTGCCTGCCGCAGCCCTCGGCCTTCAGCCTCGCGGCTGCCCGGCTCGGCTGGTCGCTGCAGGAGGTGGCGATCGTCAGCCTGCACGGCCGTGCGCTGGAAGGCATCGTGCGCCATCTTCAGCCGGGTGCGCGGATCCTGGCGCTTGCCTGGGATAGTGAGACGGCGGCCAAGCTCGCGCCGTTGCTCGTCGCGCACGGCATGGGCCAGTCGAAGATCACCGTGCTGGAAAACATGGGGGGATCGCGCGAACGGGTGCGGGCTGCGATGGCATCGGCTTTCGACCTGTCCGATGTGGGGGCGCTCAACACCGTTGCCGTCGAAGTCGTGGCCTCGCCGGAAGCGGTCGTGCTGCCTCTCGCGCCGGGTCTCGACGATGCACTGTTCGAGAACGACGGACAGCTCACCAAGCGCGATGTGCGTGCTGTTACGCTCTCGGCGCTGGCGCCACGACAGGGCGAGCTTTTGTGGGACATCGGCCTGGGTGCGGGGTCGATCGCCATCGAGTGGCTGCTGCGCCATCCGTCGCTACGCGCCATCGGCTTCGAAGAGAGGCCCGAGCGCGCCGCGCGGGCGGCACGCAATGCAGCCACCTTGGGCACGCCCGACCTGCAGATCGTGCAGGGCCGTGCGCCCGACGCTTTCGCCAACCAGCCGCGGCCTGACGCGGTGTTCATCGGCGGCGGCCTGTCGGATGCGGGCGTGCTGGACGCGGCATGGTCGGCCCTGAATCCGGGCGGCCGTCTCGTCGCCAATACCGTGTCGATCGATTCGGAAGCCCGGCTGATCGAAGGCTTCCAGCGCTATGGCGGCGAACTGGTGCGGTTGCAGGCTTCCAAGGCGCATAAAATCGGCACGGTGTTCGCCTGGAGATCGGCCACGCCAGTCACCCAGTGGCGCGTGAGGAAGTCATGATCGTCGCGGGTGTGGGTTTCCGGCGCGACACCCCGGCCGAGGAGATCGAGCGTGCAGTGCGATTGGCGCTCGGACTGTTCAGGCTTGCGCCGGAGCGTCTCGATGCGATTGCCACCGAATCCCAGAAGGCAACCGAGCCGGGCCTGGTCGAGGCGGCACGCCTGCTGTCGACGAAGCTGGTCGCCTGCACGCTGTCGGACCTCGATCGCGTGGCGGGCCAGGTCCTCACGCAGTCTCTGATCGTGCTGGCGACCAAGGGTGTGCCGTCGATCGCCGAGGCCTCGGCGCTTGCGGTGGCGGGTCGCGATGCG
Organism: Reyranella massiliensis 521; assembly: GCA_945862125.1. GTDB lineage: Bacteria > Pseudomonadota > Alphaproteobacteria > Reyranellales > Reyranellaceae > Reyranella > Reyranella massiliensis_A. The sequence goes on along the minus strand of CAMAYC010000048.1, from coordinate 26,324 downwards.
CGACTGCTGGGGACGCGGGTCGCCACTGAGCGGGCGACCTGTGCCATCGCAATCGGAGAGGGGCGATGACGGTTCACTTCATCGGCGCTGGCCCGGGTGCCGCCGACCTGATCACGGTCCGTGGCCGTGACATCATCGCGCGCACGCCGGTCTGTCTTTATGCTGGCTCGCTGGTGCCCAAGGCGCTGCTCGACCATTGCCCCCCGGGTGCGCGCATCGTCGATACCGCACCGCTGTCGCTCGACGAGATCGTGGCCGAGTGCCAGCAGGCCACCGGTGCCGGCCAGGACGTCGCGCGGCTTCACTCAGGCGATCTCTCGATCTGGAGTGCGCTGGGCGAGCAGCTTCGCCGTCTCGACGCTGTCGGCATCCCCTACACAATCACGCCGGGCGTCCCCGCCTTTGCTGCCGCCGCCGCGGCGCTCGGCCAGGAACTGACCTTGCCCGAGGTGGCTCAGACGGTGGTGCTGACCCGCACCTCCGGTCGCGCTTCGGCCATGCCGTCGGGCGAAAAGCTCGAAGCCTATGCGGCGACAGGCGCGACGCTCGCCATTCACCTCTCGATCCACGCGATCGACAAGGTCGTGGCGGCTCTCGTGCCACACTATGGTGCCGATTGCCCCGTCGCGGTGGTCTATCGCGCGAGCTGGCCCGAGGAGCGTGTCATACGCGCCACGCTCGACACCATCGCAGCCGAAGTCGCGAAAAGCCCGATCGAGCGCACAGCGCTCATCCTGGTCGGCAAGGTGCTGGGTGCCGCCACGTTCCGCGACAGCGCGCTCTATGATGCGGGCTACCAGCGCCGCTTCCGGGGCAGGGGCACGTGAAGCTGCCCGACAATTTCCCAACGCTGCCGGATTTTCCCGCGGGCGAAGTCTGGCTGGCTGGTGCCGGGCCTGGCGATCCGCGGTTGCTGACCGTGCTCACGCTCCATGCGGTGTCGAGCGCCGATACCATCGTGCACGATGCGCTGGTCGATCCGCGCGTTCTGGGGTTGGCAGGCGAGAGTGCCGAACGGATCTTCGCCGGCAAGCGCGGCGGCCGGCCCTCGCCACAGCAGGCGGAAATCAACGCGACCCTGATCGATCGCGCGCGGGCGGGGCGGCGCGTGCTGCGCCTGAAGGGTGGCGATCCGTTCGTCTTCGGCCGCGGCTGGGATGAGGCCACGGCGCTCGCCGAAGCCGGCATCCGCTTCCGAGTCATTCCGGGCGTTACCTCGGGTCTGGCGGCGGCGGCGCTCGCCGGTATTCCGGCTACGTCGCGCGACACCAACCATGCCGTGATTCTGGCCGCCGGCCACCGTGCGCAGGATGGAAAGTCGGCGGCCGATTGGGAGGCGTTGGCCAAAGTGGGTCAGCCGATCATCCTCTATATGCCGATGGCGCAGCTCGCCGACATCACCGCGGCGCTGCAACGTGGCGGCATGGCGCCCGATATGCCCGCCGCCATCATTCAAGGTGCGAGCACGGCCGGGGAGCTCGTCGTTGAGAGCAGCCTGGCGAGGCTTGCAGAGGATGCAACTCGTGAAGGCATCGGCGCGCCCGCCATCGTCGTGATCGGCAAGATCGCGGGCCTGAGGCAAGGTCTGCTGTCATCGATGGTCGGCTGGCAATGACGCAGCTCGCCGGCCCGGGCGGCCTGGTCGTGGCGGCACCGCGCTCGGGCGCCGGCAAGACCACGATTGCGCTGGGCCTGATGCGCGCATTCCGCCGCCGAGGCCTTGCCGTGCAGCCCTTCAAATGCGGCCCGGACTACATCGATCCAGCTTTTCACGCCGTGGCGACGGGGCGGCCAAGCTACAATCTCGACACCTGGGCAATGGCCGAAGGCACGCTCGCGGATCTCGTCGCACGCCACGCCGGCGGCGCCGACATGGCCGTGGTCGAAGGCGTCATGGGGCTGTTCGACGGCGTGGCCCGCTCCGGCCAGACGGCGCGCGGTGCGACCGCCGACCTCGCGGCATTGTTCGGCTGGCCGGTAGTGCTGGTACTCGACGTCTCTGGCCAGACCGAAACCGCCGCCGCGGTGGCGGCAGGCTGCGCACGCTATCGCGAGGATGTCGGCGTTGCGGGCGTGATTCTCAATCGGGTATCGAGCGCGCGACATCTCGCTCTGATCGCGCCGGCTTTTGACCGCATCGGCCTAAAACTGTTTGGCGCGATCGGCAACGACGACGCGCTGACATTGCCCGAGCGTCATCTCGGTTTGGTACAGGCCGGTGAGACCGCCGACCTCGAGCGCCGGCTGGAGACATTCGCCGATGCTCTCGAGAGTTCCGTCGACCTCGAGGCGATCCGCGCAGCCGCACGGCCGGCGTTGCTGCAAGCGGCGGTGGGCGCCGCATCGGGCCTGAAGCCGCCCGGCCAGCGCATCGCGGTGGCTCAGGACGAGGCCTTCTCCTTCATGTATCCGCATCTGCTCGATCGCTGGCGCGCGGCCGGTGTCGATATCCTGCCTTTTTCGCCGCTGGCCGATCAGGCGCCCGACGCAGGTGCCGATGCCGTGTGGCTGCCGGGCGGTTATCCCGAGCTTCATGCGGGCGTCCTGGCGTCGGCCCGGCACTTTCACGGTGGCCTGCGTGCGCTCGCCGGCCGATCCGTGCCGATCCATGGCGAGTGCGGCGGCTACATGGTGCTGGGTCGCGGCATCGAGGATGCGCGCGGCGTTCATCATTCGATGGCGGGTCTTTTGCGGCTGGAGACGTCGTTTGCCAAGCGCAGCCTCCATCTCGGCTATCGCCGCGCGCGTTTGCTGGTCGATTGTCCGCTGGGGTCGGCCGGGATGGAAATCATGGGCCACGAGTTTCACTACGCCAGCACGCTCTCGGCTGGCGACGATCCCCTCGTCGCGTGCCGCGATGCCTCGGGCGCATCGATCGCCGAAGGTGGTGCGCGGCAAGGCTCGATCAGCGGCACCTTTTTTCACGCTATCGACAGGGGCTGACATGAATCCGGTTTTCGACGAGGCGTTTCGCGACCGCTTCCGCGACCTCGTCCTGTGGCGGCGTGACGTGCGGCGCTTTAAGTCCGACCCTGTCGCGCCGGAACGCATCGACGCGCTGCTCGAGATCACCAGCCATGCGCCGTCGGTCGGTCTCAGCCAGCCCTGGCGCTTCGTGCATGTGGTCTCGCCCGACAAGCGCGCGGCGGTCGTGGCGAGCTTTACAGATGCCAATGAGAAGGCGCTTCAGGGCTATGCTGGCGAGCAGCAGGCGATCTATGCCGGGTTGAAGCTCGCCGGGCTGAAGGAGGCGCCGGTTCACCTCGCGATATTCTCCGACGATGGCACCCACACCGGCAGCGGCCTCGGCCAGCAGACAATGCCCGAGACTCTGCACTATTCGGTGGTTGCAGCGGTCCAGACCCTTTGGCTCGCCGCCCGCGCCGACGGCATCGGGATGGGCTGGGTCTCGATCCTCGATCCTGTGGCCGTCACCCGTGTGCTCGACGTGCCGTCAGGCTGGAGTCTCGTGGCCTATCTCTGCCTCGGCGTGCCGGCCGAGGAACATCTCGATCCCGAGCTGGAACGCCACCATTGGGAATCGCGGACCAACGCCCAGGCCGTCACCTTCACGCGCTAGGTGGGGGATCGCGCCGTTCGAAATCGATACGCTCGTCGACCGGCAGGTCGAGCAGGTGACGGCGCAGGCAATCCAGCCCGAGTTCGGCGGCGCCCACACGCACCCAGTCGCGTCCGCCGATCAGCCGGGCCTGGCGCGAGACACTGCCCTGGGCGTCGGCGATGCCGATGCAGATGGTCGCGCCGAAGTCGGGCCGGTCGGCACCTTCGTCGAGCTGCATGAGGACGGTGAGTGCGTGGCTGGCGCCCGTGGCCTTGCGCTGGTCCTGCGCGATCGATTCGGCTGCCTCGGGTGAGGGCTCACCGGCGAGGCCGAGTTCTATGGGATCGCGCGCCACCACACCGCGCTTAAAGATCTTCTCGGCGCCGGGCAGTGGCGCCAGCCGCGCGGCGATGTTTCCCGAGGTGAACATTTCCGCCGTCGACAGCGTGGCGCCGCGTTGCTGTAGTGCCGCCAGGATGATGCCTTCCAGAGTCTGCTCATCCTCGGCGATGATGAAGTTGCCCAGCCGCTTGCGCACCTCGGCCTCGACTGGGGCGAGGCGCGCCGAGAGATCCGCCTCATCGTCGCCACGCACCGCGAGCTTGGTCTCGAGCTGCGGATAGTGGGCCTGGAAGCCGAGTTTTATGCCGCCTTCCACTTTGAAAGCCTCGATGTTTCCCAGCATCTCGTCGGCGCGCGATTCGCCGATGCCGAAGGTGTGGAACCGCTTCAGTCGCGTCACGCCCTTGATGCCGCTCAGCGCCAGCAGCCGCGGGATCACCTGCTCGTCCAGCATGCGGCGCATCTCGCGCGGCACGCCCGGCGTGAAGAGGAAGCGGGCGCGGCCGATGGTGACGGCGAAGCCGCAGGCGGTGCCGATCGGGTTGTCGATGAACTCCGCGTTCTCCGGCAGCATTGCCTGCTTCTTGTTGTTGGCCGGCATCACCCGCCCACGCCGGGCGTACGACTGGGTCATGCGCTCCATCCAGTAGTCGCTCAGCACCAGCGGTACGCCGCAGGCCTCGGCCGCGACCTCTTGGCTGAGGTCGTCGACCGTGGGCCCGAGACCGCCATTCACGATCACCGCGTCGGCGCGTTCGCCGGCCTGGCGGAAAGCTTGCAAGAGGCTCGCCCGGTCGTCGCCGACGGTGGTGCCCCAATGAACGCCGAGCCCTATGTCGGCCAGGCGGCGGGCCATGTAGCTGTAGTTGGTGTTGATGGTCTTGCCGGTCAGGATCTCGTCGCCGGTGCAGAGAATCTCTATTTTCATTGGCCGATTATGGCGGGTCGGACGTGCGAAAGCGAATATGGTTCGCTAACGTTGCCGCCGAAAATGAATCCGAGGGAGAGATCGAATGGGCGTCCTGACTCAAGATCTGCGCGACGCGCTGGCCCGCGTCGGTACGTCGACCCTGACCGGAGTCCTGAACCGGCGCGGCTTGCGCAGCATGACGCTCTACGACGTCTGGCCGATGCGACCGGAGCAGCCGCGGATGGTCGGGGTCGCCTTCACCATGCGATTTATTCCCTCGCGCGAGGACAAGGATGGGCCAACCTCGACCAATCGCAGCATGGTCCAACCCCAGGCGATGGAGGAATGCCCTCCAGGCCACGTGCTCATGATTGATTCACGAGGCGATTCTCGGGCGGCGTCGGCGGGCGACCTTTATATCGGCCGGTTGAAAGCGCGCGGCGCCGCCGGCATCGTGACCGACGGCGGCTTTCGCGACACCGATGGCGTGTTCAAAACTGGCCTGCCGGCCTACCATCGCCGGCCCTCATCGCCGCCGTCGCCGATCGTCCACCGGCCGATCGATTTGCAGTTGCCGATCTCCTGCGGCGGCGTTGCGATCTATCCCGGAGACATCGTCGTCGGCGACCGCGATGCCGTGCTGGTGATCCCGCCCGACATCGTCGAAGCGGTGGCCGAGGAGGCAATGAAGAACTACGAGTACGAGAGCTGGGCCGAGCTCGAGGTGGCGAACGGGCGCTCGCTCAAGGGCCTGTTCCCGGTGGCGGGCGAAGAGGCCAAGCGCGACTACGAGGAATGGAAGAAGCGTAAAAACTAGGCGAGTGTCGTCCGGATTTCGAGGCCGCCCTTCAGGGTCAGGGTGACGGGCGTGCGCTCGGCGATATCGGCCATGCGCTTCTTCTGCGCGTCGTCGACGGTGCCCTCGATGGTGAGCACGCGATCGATGCGCTGCTTGTCGCCCTCGCGGACAAAATGGATGTCGGCATGCACCGCCGTCACCGGCCATTGCTTGCGCTCGGCATACATGCGGAGCGTGATCACCGTGCACGCCCCCAGCGCCGAGGTGAGCAGATCGTAAGGCGCGGGGCCGGCATCCTTGCCGCCGAGTTCCGGGCCTTCGTCTGCCGTGAGCCTGTGATGCCCGGTCGCGATTGACGTCGCGTAGTTGACCGTGCCGATGCTTGCTCTTGCGCGCGCCATGCCGCCTCCGATCTTGCGCGCCCCACTGAGTGGGGCGCGCCGATCAGTCTAGCGGCCCTTGCTGCGCTTCGTCGCCTTCTTCGAGACCTTCCTTGCCGCCTTGCGGACGACGCGCTTGGTCTTGGCGACTGCCTTCTTGGCGGCCTTCTTCTTGCTGGTGGCCTTGCGCCGGCCGGCGTCGACCCGGTCCTGCACGGCCCTGACCGCCTTGTTGCCGGCGCGGACGACAGCGATCTCGGCACGGACGACGGAGTCCTTGAGGCCTGCGACGGCTCCCGCCACTGCGCCCGCAATCGTCGTCTTCTTTTTCTTCTTAGCCATGTCTATCTCTCCGTCAGCCGAGGAATGAACCTCGGCAACGTCACAGATCCGTCAAGGTTGCACTCAAGGCAGAAGAAGAATTGCGGATCGCGCCTGATCGAGCGATCGCACGACGCCGATCTCGATGGCGTCGATTTTCAGGACGCAGTCGGCAGGTACTGCTGCCAGGAGGCCGCCGGCCGTCTGCGGATCGAACAGCAGCGGCAACTTGGGATGGTGGGCGTGGACATCCATGCCGTCGATCAGATGGCGGGCGCGGAGGTTCTCGGGCTGCAGCGAACTCGCGAAGCCCTGAGCGAACAGCTCGGTGGCGCCATCGAGGGCGGGCAGGGCATCGAGATGAAGATCGACCTGTACCGCTCCGCTGGCGCGGATCATCTCGGCGAGATGGCCGGCGAGGCCGAAGCCGGTGACGTCGGTACAGGCGTGGGCGCCGGCGGCAACCAGCGCCTCGGCAGCAGCCGACGAGGGCTGTCGCATCGAGGCCAGGGCGTCGGCGATCCAGCGTCCGCGCGCTTGGCCGCGCATGGCCGCGGCGAAGATCACCCCCGTGCCGAGTGGCTTGGTGAGCACGAGCCTGTCGCCCGCCTTCAATCCGCCCTTGCGCAACGCCGCGGCGGCCACGACGAGGCCGTTCACCGAGAAACCCAGCGCCGCTTCCGGCCCTTCGCCGGAATGGCCGCCGATCAGGGCGCAGCCGGCCTGGTCGAGCACACGGCGCGCGCCGGACAGCATCTGGAACAGGTCTTCCTCCATCAGCCGCTCGGCGGCGGCCGGCACGACCGCCAATGCCAGCGCGCTGTGGGGCTTTGCGCCCATCGCCCAGACGTCGCCCAGCGCATGGACCGCGGCGATCTCGCCAAAGATGAAGGGATCGTCGATGAAGGTGCGGAAGAAATCGACGGATTGCACCAGCGCCCTGCCCGCCGGCACCTCGATCATCGCCGCATCGTCGGGCGTATCGAGGCCGATCGCGACGCCGGGAAAAGGCGAGGGGCCAAGGCGGGCCAGCACGCGGCTGAGCGAATCCGCGCCGACCTTGGCGCCGCAGCCGCCGCAGCGCATGCCGATGTCGGCCAGCAAGCGCCTGGCCTCGGTGTCGGCCAGTGCTGGGTCGGGTGCCGCCACGCGCGCAGCCATATCCATCGGCTCGGCCGGCGGCTCGCGGTACATGCGCATCCACTTGCGGTCGATATGGTCCTTCCAGCGCCACACCCAGGTGCCTTCCATCGCCCAGCCGCTGCGCGTCGCCACGGCATTTCCATCGCCGGTGCCGAGGATCGAGAGATAGCGGCTCTGCGGCGTGAAGGGCTGCGGTGCCTGGCCCAGCAGCACGCGCCGCAGATTGTCGGCGAGCGGCGGTCCCTGGCGCACGGCGAACACGCCGGCCTTGGGGCGGGGATGCGTCGTTACGCTGGCGCAGTCGCCGACGGCAAACACTGCGGGATCGCCGCTCGTGGCCAGCGTCGGCTCGACGGCGAAGAAGCCGCGCCCGTCCAGCGGCAGGCCGGTGCCGGCAAACCATTTGGCAGCACTTGCCTCGGTGACGACGAAGACATTGTCGGCTTCCAGGCGCTCGCCGTTCTTGAGATGGACAGCGCCGGCCTCGATCCGTGTGGCCGCCGCATTCTCAAGCAGCCGCACGCCGCGCCGGGCGAAGATCGCGCGCATTTTCCGGCGCGCCGCAGCGGCCTGGCCCGACAGGATCTCGCCCTTGGTGGCCAAGGTGACGGCGACCTGGGCGTCGCGCGCAACAGCCTGCAGTCGATGGTCGATGGCGAGCGCCAATTCGACACCGCCCGCGCCGCCGCCGATCACAGCGATGCGCAGAGGCCCGCGATGATCCTTTACGCGCTCGAGGAAGGCGAGCCAGCGCCGGCCGAGCTCGGCGATCGGCTTCACCGCTGTTGCATGCTCGGCCGCACCAGGGATCGCCTCGATTCCGGGCGAGGAACCGACATCGAGCGAGAGCAGGTCGTAGGAAACTGGCGGCCGGTCTCTTAGCAGCACCTGGCGATTGGCGCGGTCGAGGCCAACAGCTTCGGCCTGGATCAGGCGCGCACCGGTCCAGGCCGCCAGCCGCGCGAGGTCGACATGGCATTCGTCGAAGGAATATTGGCCGGCGACGAAGCCCGGGATCATGCCCGAGTAGGGGGTCTCGATGTCGCGCCCGATCAGCGTGAGCCGCACACCGGGCATCGGCTTCATGCCGAAGCTCTTCACCACATGGACATGGGCATGGCCGCCGCCAATCAGAACGAGATCCTTCAGGAGGGGCGCGGGCTGCATCCCGACTCGTATATCCGATCGGAGCTTGCGCTGGTACAGTCCTAAAAAATATTGTATATCAATGGATTATATATCTTTGTTGCATTGATTTCGGAGCCTTCCCATGGCCGTCACTTCCGGCCTCTCGCTTTCCCCCGATTTTCAAGGCCAGGCGCTCGCCGCGAAGCCGCGTTCCGCCTGGGCCCTGTCGTGGCCGCTCGCGCTCGGGATGGTGCTGTTCGTCTTCCTTGCCAATGCCGAAGGCCTGCCTCTCCTGGGCGATCCGGACAGTCACTGGCACATCGCGGTCGGCAACTGGATGCTGGCGCACGGCACCGTGCCGACGGTCGACACCTTCTCCTTCACCTTCGCCGGCCAGCCGTGGATCGCCAAGGAGTGGCTGTCGCAATTGCTGATGGCGCTCGCCTACAACGTGGGCGGCTGGGGTGGCGTGACGGCGCTGGCGGCAGCCGCCGTCGGCGTGAGCTTCGCCTTGCTGCTGCGGCTCCTGCTGCGCGACCTTACGCCCTTGCCGGCCGCGCTGTTCGTGCTGGCGGCGATCGTGATGACGGCGTCGCATTTCCTGGCGCGCCCGCACCTGTTCGCCTTTCCCGTCATGCTGTGGTGGGTGGCGGGACTCGTGCGTGCCGTCGAGGAACGCCGCGCGCCCGAGCCGCTGCTGCTGGTGGCCATGCTGCTGTGGGCCAACCTGCACGGCGGCTTCACCCTGGGTCTCGTCCTGTGCGGTGCCTTTGCGCTCGATGCCGTGGTCGGCGCGCGCGACGCCGTCGAGCGCAAGGCGCTGTTCATTGCCTGGGCGAAATTCGGCATCGCCTCCGGACTGGTGGCCTGCATCACGCCCTACGGTCCCGAATCGATCCTGGTGACGTTGCGCATCTTTGGCCTCGGCGAATCTCTGGGCGTGATCTCGGAGTGGAAGTCGCCCGACTTCCAGGGCCAGCCGATGCAGGAGCTGATTCTGCTGGTGGCCCTCTATGCGGCTCTCTCGCGGGGTCTCAAGCTTCCGCTGATACGCCTGCTGATTGTGATCGGCCTGGTCCATCTCTATCTGCGCTACGCCCGCAACGCGGAGCTGCTGGCGATGCTGCTGCCGCTCGTGGTGGCGCCGGTGCTGGCGCGGCAATGGCCGTCGCTCAGGCCCGATCCCGACGGGACGGGTGGAAGCCTGCTCGTCCAGCGGATGCGCGCACTCGCTGGTCCCGCCGGCCACGCTGCCCTGGCGCTCTCAGTCGCCATTGCCGCTCTCTATGCCGCCGGCCTGATCAAGCTGGGCGGCGTCACGCCGCCATCGTCGACCATGCCGTCGGCGGCGCTCGACTATGCGCGTGATGCCGGCCTCAAGGGCCGTGTGCTCAACCACTACAACTACGGTGGCTACCTGATCCGGGCCGGTGTGCCCACCTTCATCGACGGCCGCGGCGAACTCTATGGCGGCGCCTTCATCAAGCGCTATGCCGAGGTGACGAACCTGCGCGGCGAGGAGTCCCTGGAGCAGGTGCTCGAACGCCATGCGATCGAGTGGACGCTGTTTCCCAAGGACCAGCCGGCCAACAGACTGCTCGCGCGGCTGCCCGGCTGGCGGCAGGCCTATGCCGACGACTCCGCCATCATCTTCGTGCGCACCCGCTAGGCCCGTTCAGCTTTTCAGCACGATCCAGGTGCAGTGGGCGATCGCGCACAGAAGGCCCTGCTCGGTATAGAGCGCCGTACCCGAATAGAGCTTGCGGCCCTCGGCGCCGATGCGCCAGCCGACCACGGCGCAGCGCTCCCCGACTTTTGGCCGATGCAGCACCTTGGCTGTCATGCGGCCGGTGAGCGCCGGCCGCCAGTCGTCGGGATCCTGTGCCGCCCAGGCGCCGGGACAATCGAGCGTGCCCCAAAGGAAGTCGGGCTCGATGCGTCCGTCTGAGTCGGCATGCGCCGCATGAGGTACGTAGCAGGAGAGCGAACGGCCCGGCCCCGGCCCGTGCGAACCGAACACGCGTAGTCCGTCGCCGACGGCACGACCGCGACCGCAGACGAGGCACCAATGGAAGTCGCTGTCCTCGGGGCTGCCGCCACCCTCGGCGCGGCGCATGACGTCGTTCCAGTCAGCCGGCGGCGGCGGCGGTTCCAGATGATCGACCGAGCCCGCGCGCGCCTCGCAGATCAACGTCTCGCCGTCCTTGAGCAACAGTGCGTCGCCGGCGCGGATCACCTGGAGCGAGGTCTCGATCGGGATCGGCGCGCGCAGCGTGATCTCGACGGCGCCGTCGCCGCCGAAGGCCTGTGTGAAGCGGCGGGCGAGGACATCGCCGACATAGCCGCCGTTGCCCGACAGGCTCGGCCCGTTGAAGCCGCGTCCAATGATCAGTGAGTCGTCCACGTGTTTCCTCCGCGGCGCGGAACGTGGCGCGCGCATGCGGGGAATGCAAGCCTGCCGGCCCGTCAGGCGGCTTGCGCCGGGGCGGGCGCTCGTCGAGGTTGGGAGGCGATGGGTTCGATCATGCCTTGGCTGTTGGTGGCGCTGTGCTTTGCCCTGGGCGTGGCGAGCCGGTCGATCAGCGACACCTTCGTGGTGTTCGTACCGGCCCTGCAGCAGGCCTTCGACGCCCACCGCGGCTCGGTCACCTTGATCTACAGCTTCGCGCTTCTGATCGGCGGCGTCGCCGCCCCCGTCGCCGGCTGGATCGTCGATCGCTTCGGCCTCCGCGTGCTCACGGTTGTCGGCATGACGGCAACGGCGCTGGCGACGGCCAGTGCCTCACAGGCGACGGCGCTCTGGCACCTCTATCTTGGCCTGGGTGTCGTGATGGGCTTCGGCGCTGCCACGCTGTCCGGCGTGCTGAGCGCCTCGCTGCTCGGCCGCTGGTTCCCCTCGCGGCGGCTAGGGGTGGCCCTTGCCGTCGCCTGGTCGGCGTCGGGTGTGGGCGCGATGGCCACGTTTCCACTCGCGCAATATCTGATCACCACCGAAGGCTGGCGCAACGCCTACATCGTCTTTGCCGCAGTGAGCGCCGTCTTCATCCCGCTGCTTCTGTTCCTGCCGTGGGCGCGTATCGAGCGCGGCGCGCCGGGGCTGCAGCGGTCGCATACGGCGGCCGATCGCGGTCCGACCGTCGGCGAAGCGATCCGCGACTGGCCGTTTTGGGCGCTTTTCTCGTCCTTCGCGCTGACGTCGATCGGCATCTTCGCGCTGGTGCCGCAGGCCATGGTCTATCTGCTGGAACGCGGCATCGACGGTCCCTATGCCGCGCGCGCGCTCGCTGTCGCGGGTCTTCTCACGCCGCTCGGCATGGTGGGGTTCAGCTGGCTCGCCGACCGCGGCGGTCGGCGCCTGGCCGCCCTGCTGGCCTATGGCTGTTCGATCGCCGGTGTCGGCGCCCTGGCGCTGGTGCGGGGACCGGGAGATGACCTTTGGCTGTGGTCCTATGTGCTGCTGTTCGGCGGCAGCATGGGCTCGCGCGGGCCGATGATCTCCACACTGGCCACGCTCCGTTATCGCGGCGCCCACTTCGGCCGCATCTACGGCCTGATCACCATCGGTTCCGGCGTCGGCGGGTTCCTCGGCGCCTGGATCGGCGGCGTGCTGCACGATCTGACCGGCAATTATACGGCGGTCATGATCCTGTCGGTGGCGGCGCTTGTCATCGCCGCCGCCTCGCTCGGCTCCGAAGCCGGCGCCCGCGAGCGCCTTGGTCGCTGACGGGTGCGCTAGACGATCGCCGTGTGCACCAGGTTCGCGATCTGGTCGAGGCGCTTGCTGTGCCAGGGATCGGGGAGGCGGTTGTTGGTGATGTAGGCGAAGGATACGCCCGAGTCGGGATCGCCCCAGCAGTACGAGGTCCCGACGCCACCGTGTCCGAAGGTGCGCGGGTTGGCGAAGGCGCCGAGGCCGCGGACATTGTCGGTCGTGCCGCGCAGGTGGGGCCCGAGGCCGCGATGCATCGGCATGCCCATGAATTCATCGACCCGGTCGCCGGTATGGTTGCGGATGGCGTACTGCAGCAGGCGCGGCGACACGACGCGACGGCCGGCAAGTTCGCCGCCGTTCAGCATCATCTGGTAGAGCGCGGCCATGGCGCGCGCCGTGGCGTAGCCGGCCGCACCCGGGCTGCCGCTCTTGCGCCACGCCGCCGTGTTGTTGTCGGCGAGAGGCCGAGAACCGCCGCCTGCTGGCACCAGCTCATGCATGTCCGCGGCGCGGCCGAACTCGCTTTCCGGCAGGCCGACGTAGAGTTCACGGCCGAGGCCCAGTTTTTCGGCAACCGTCTCGCGGATGACGTCGCGGAAATCCTGGCCGGTCAGCGCCTCGATCAGCACGCCCAGAGTCCAGTGCGCGGTCTGGCCGTGATAGTGGACCTTCGAGCCCGGCGACCACTCGAGCGGGAAGTCGCAAACGACCTCGCGCAGCCGCTTGTGATCGGCCCAGGCATCGGGGCCGACGACGGCATTGGGATAGCCCGCCTGGTGGGTGATCACCTGCAGCACGGTGATGTTGCCCTTGGCGTTGCGGGCAAACTCCGGCACATGGTCGGCGATCCTGTCCGAGAAGGAAAACAGGCCGCGCTCGGCCAGCGCCCACAGCGCAACGGCGGTCACCACCTTGGTGTTGGAATAGAGCAGCCACAGCGTGTCGTCGGCCGCGGCCCGCGGCGCAGGCTCGGTCGCGGCATTGCCGAAGCTCTTGGACAGGCCGAGCTTGCCGTGGCGGGCCAGCGCGATCTGGCAGCCTGGATAGCGGCCCTCGGCGATGTGGCGTTCGATCAGCGCCGTCAGGCGATCGATCTGTTCGAGGCGAAAGCCGAGCGATGCGAGATCGGCGGAAGGCAGTGGGAAGCCCGTCGCCGGCTGGGTGCGGATGGTGGTGTCCATGGTTTCTTCCTCCGCGCGTTTCCGTGTGTGGCGACTATATTATGCTTCAATGGCATGTCGATGACCGCACCACCGACATATTGTGTTTCCGGAAAAGTTTGCCACAATGTGCGCCATGTTGGACCGAATGGACTTTCCCAGTAGTCCCTGCCAACGGCCGCGGATCTAGCCGTGACGCCGGGCCTTGAGTCCTGCCACGCGCTGGTGCTCAACGCCGATTTTCGGCCTCTCTCGTATTTTCCACTGTCCATCTGGTCGTGGCAGGACACCGTCAAGGCGGTGTTCCTCGATCGGGTCAGCGTCATCTCCGAATACGAACGCAGGATCCACAGCCCGTCCTTCGAGATGCGGCTGCCGAGCGTCATTGCGCTCAAGGAATACGTGCCGGCGGCGCGGCGCCCGGCGTTCACGCGGTTCAACGTCTTCCTCCGTGACCGCTTCCATTGCCAGTATTGCGGCGGCGAATTCGCCACCAACGTCCTCACATTCGACCACGTCGTGCCCAAGTCGCGTGGCGGCCGCACCAGCTGGAGCAACGTCGTCACCGCCTGCAGCCCGTGCAACCTGATGAAGGGCAATCGTCTGCTGCACGAGAGTGCCATGCGCCTGCAGCGTGCGCCGGACGAGCCGACGACGCAGCTCTTGCAGGAGAACGGCCGTGCCTTCCCGCCCGGCTACCTGCACGAGAGCTGGCGCGATTTTCTCTATTGGGACAGCGAACTGGATCAGAACTGATCTTCCGGACCGCGAGCGTCTCGCTCGCTCACGAGCGAGCAGGAGGCTCGCGGTCCAGAAGAGTCAGATCCTCGTCGAAAGCCAGATTGCGAGCTTCGAGCCCGCCTTGATGGCGGCGGTCATCGGACCATAGGCCGTCGCCTGTTCGGCACCGGCGGCCAGCGCCACGTCCTTGTGCTCGATCTCCTCGGCGCGGAATTTCTCGATCGTGCCGCGCAGCTCGGCCTCGTCGTCGCCCAGCGCAGCGGCCTGGCCGGCGTAGTGCTCGTCGATCGTCTCTTCGACGGCCACCGTGCAGGCCATCGCAGCCTTCTCGCCCATCAGCGCCGTGGCGGCGCCGAGCGCGAAGCCCGCCACGCTCCACAGCGGCGAAAGCAGCGTCGGCCGCACGCGGCGCGCCACCAGCAGGCGGTCGAACTCCTTGTTGTGCTTGCGCTCGGCCTGCGCCATGGCGGCGATCTTGCGGCTGGCTTCGCTGCGGCCGCGGCCGGTCCAGCGCAATGCCGCAAGCTGGCCTTCGTAGATGCGCACGGCACCGAATTCGCCCGCCTGGTCGACGCGGATCGTGCGCTCGACGAAGGAGCGAGCATCGGGGTCGCCGGGATTGCGGTTCTCTGCGGTCTTCATGTGCCCGCCCCGTTCCAGCGGGATACGTACAGCCGGCTCCAGCGAGCCAGGCTCGCGGCCAGGCCGAACGCCAGCCCCGCCGACAGGAGCGCATTCCAGCCGGCCATGGAGAGGCCCCACAGCGACCACACGGTCTCGTCGCAGCGGACCATCCTGGCGCCGAACAGGTATTTCTTGAGCTGCTCCGCCGAGAGGCCGCGCGGGATGTTGCCCGAGCAGGCCTGTGGGCCCTGCCACCAGTGGTATTCGACGCCGACATGGAAGACGCCGATTGCCGAGGTGACGACCAGCGCCGTGATTGCGATGAGCGCGAACACCAGCGCCAGCCGCGGCCATGCGAACGAGGCCAGCGCCAGCAGGCCGGCTGCGATCGCCACCATGTGCGGCCAGCGCTGCCAGTGGCACATCTCGCAGGGCGCAAGTCCCATGCCGTATTGAAAGTACAAGGCGCCCCCGAGCAGGGCGCCGCTGCCGAGCGCCGCCAGCAGGCCGAGCCTGCTGGCCAGGGGAAGGGAGGTGGCGGTGGTCATGGCTTCATTCTAGCGCAGGCTCTGTGGCGCAAGCAGGGCGCAAATGTCTCAGGGGGCGAACTCTTCGTACTGCGGCAGGTCGTCGGTGATGGTGAACCACGGCGCCCGGGAGCCCACGAAAATGTGGTGGGTCGGACGAATGGTCGGGGCGTCGACCAGGGTGCCCATGGCGACATGGGCCCAGGCGCCGTCGCGCACCACCGAATAGAGCAGTGAGCCGCACAGTTTGCACAGCGTATTGTTCTGGAGTTCGGTGCCATAGATCAGGAGCCTGTCCAGGCCCTGGGTGACGGTCAGCTTGCCGCGTTCGATGCCGGCCATCGGCTTGAACGCCGATCCGGTCGTGCGCCGGCAATTCGAGCAATGACAGTTCATGGCGTAGACGAATTCGTCTGCCACGGCGTAGTGAACGGCGCCGCAGAAGCACTTGCCCGCCAGGCTCCGGGGCATGGGCGCCTCAGAACAGATAACGGAAGGCGACGAAGCCGCCCACCAGCGCGATCAGGAACAGCCAGGTCAGCAGGGTCAGGCGCTTTTCGATGAAGGCCCGGATCGGCTCGCCGAATTTCCACAACAGGGCGGCCACAAGGAAGAAGCGCAGGCCGCGGGTCACGATGGAGGCCCAGACGAAGGTGAAGAGGTCGAAGTGCGCGGCGCCCGAGGCGATGGTCACCAGCTTGTATGGAATGGGCGTGAGGCCCTTGATCAGGATGATCCAGGTGCCCCATTCGGCAAAGCCGGCCCGGAACTTCTCGAGGCCCGCCTGCATGCCATAGGTCCGGACGACCCATTCGCCCACAGTCTCGAAGAAATAGTAGCCGATGGCGTAGCCCAGCAGGCCACCCAGCACGGAGCAGATGGTGCAGACCAGCGCGATGTGGAAGGCCTTGGCGCGGTTGGCCAAGATCATCGGGATCAGCATCACGTCGGGCGGGATGGGAAAGAACGAGCTTTCCAGGAACGAGACCACACCCAGGGCGGGAATGGCTCGGCGGTGACCAGCGAGGCGGATCACCCAATCGTATAAGCTGCGGATCATGTGGCCGCTTCCCTAGCAGCCCACCCGCTGGCTTGGCAAAGCGGCGTTATTCCGCAGCTTGCTTGAACCGGGTCGGCACCGTCTCGCCCGCAAAGAGGGCAGCCCGCGCCGCTTCGTACTCGGCTTTCAGCCTGGCCACGATCTCGGCCGCCGGCGGGGCATCGAAGATCTGGCCGACACCCTGGCCCGCACCCCAGATATCGCGCCAGGCCTTGGCCTTGGAGTTGCCGCCCGAGCCGAAGTTCATCTTGCTCTTGTCGGCTTCCGGCAGCGCGTCGGGGTCGAGGCCCGCGGCCGCGACGCTGCGCTTCAGGTAGTTGCCGTGCACGCCGGTGAAGAGGTTGGTGTAGACGATCTCCTCGCCGGAGGAATCGATGATGCACTGCTTGTTGGCTTCAGTGGCGTTACCTTCCTTGCTGGCGGTGAAGCGCGTGCCGAGATAGGCGAGGTCGGCGCCCATCGCTTGCGCTGCCAGCACCGAGGCGCCGTTCGAGATCGAGCCCGAGAGCAGGATGCAGCCATCGTAGAACTGGCGCACTTCCGGTACCAGGGCGAACGGCGACAGCGCGCCGGCATGCCCGCCCGCGCCGTTGCATACCAGGATCAGCCCGTCGACACCCGCCTGCAGGGCGCGCTTGGCATGCTTCACGTTGGTGACGTCATGGAACACCAGGCCGCCGTAGCGGTGGGCCGACGGCACGACATCATCGGGCGCGCGCAGCGAGGTGATCTGAATCGGCACCTTGTATTTCTCGCAGAGGTCGACGTCGTGCTGCAGCCGGTCGTTGGAGCCGTGCACGATCTGGTTGACGGCAAAGGGCGCCACCTTCTTGTCGGGATACTTGGCCTTATGCTCGGCGAGTTCCGACGTAATGCGCTTCAGCCACTCCTCGAGCATTTCCTTCGGACGCGCGTTCAGCGCCGGGAAGGAGCCGACGATGCCGGCCTTGCACTGCTCGATCACCAGGTCGGGATTGGACACGATGAACAGTGGCGCACCGACCACCGGAATCGAGAGATTGTCGCGCAGCAGAGCCGGAAGAGCCATCGTTTCACCCCATGGAAGATCGTTGCCGTGAGTATCGCCTATTTCAGGAGCTCGTACGCACCGCCTTTTTCAAGGGCGCGCTTGTAGGCCGGCCGGCCGTGGATACGCTCGACGAAGGCCTTGAGCTTCGGCAGCCGCGCGAACAGGGGCGGGCGCGCCGAGGCCGCCTCGAGCGGAAAGCTCATCTGGATGTCGGCGGCCGAGAAATTGCTGCCGGCAAACCACTCGCGCTTGTTGAGCTCGCTTTCGAGAAAGGCGAAGTGGTTGGAGATCTGCGGGCCGAGCAAGGTCCTGTCGGCGCCCGAAGCGATCGCGCGGGCGACCGGCCGCATCAGGAAGGGCACGCGCGCCGGCAGCTTGCTGAACACCAGCTTCATGAACAGGAGCGGCATCAGCGAGCCTTCGGCGTAGTGCATGAAGTAGGTGTAGTGCAGTCGCTCGGGTGTGCCGGCCGGCGGCGAGAATTTCCCGCCGCCGTAGGTATCGCTCAGATATTCGAGGATAGCACCCGACTCCGCGATGGTCTTGTCGCCGTCGGTGATGACCGGCGACTTGCCCAGCGGATGCACGGCGCGCAGCGATTCAGGTGCCTGCATCGTGCGTTCGCGCTCATAGCGCTTGACCTCGTAGTCGAGGCCAAGCTCTTCCAGCATCCAGAGGATGCGTTGCGAGCGCGAGTTGTTCAGGTGATGGACGGTGATCATGGCTACAGCGTACCGGGACGCCAGTTGCCGTGGAAGCCGGCCGGCACGCGGCTGCTGAGATGCGCCAGAGCGATCGGGCCCTTGGCGAGGTCGGTCGCCTCGAACACCGCGAGGTCGCTGCGCTTCTCCTCGCCGCGGAACAGCACGCTCAACAGCCAGCCGTCGCCTTCGGCGGCATCTTCCGAGCGCGGCACGAAGATCGGCTCGCCGAAGCGGTCGTCGGGACCGGCGCTCCAGCCTGTGCTCTTGCCGCTCTTGAGGTCGTAATGGACGAGTCCATCCTGGCGCGGCTCGCCTGTCTTGGGGTCGGTGATTTCGCCGGCCACGATCCAGCCGTGGCGGTAGTCGCTCATGCAGAAGCGCTCGTCGAAGCGGGGGAATTCGCCCGAGCGGTCGTCGAGCTGCTCCTCCTTCATGGTGTTGCCCTTGCCGGCGAGATCGAAGGTCCAGCGGAACAGCTTCGCTTTCGGCGGTTCCTTGGCCGAGGGCGAGCCGTCGGGCAGCGGGAAGAGGGGCGCCACGTCGTACTTCATGACGTCGACCACGATCTTGCCGTCCGCCGTCTCGAAATGGTTCATCGGATGGAAGACGTAGGAGGCGGGCGCCGTCACCCACTTCACGTCGGCCACCGTGCCCTTGCGCGGGATGAAGGCGATGTGCGTTCCCTTGTCGGGCTCCCAGGCGAAGGGCGGCAGGCCGCCCATGGCGCGCTCCATCGAACTGGTGAGCGGGAAGATCGGCACCACGATCCAGTTCCTGGTCACGGCGAAGTCGTGGATCATCGATGGGAAGGGCCCTTCCAGCATCTCGGCGCGCGTCACCATGCCGTGCCGGTCGACGGTCTGGAGGCTCACTTCCTTGGTGAAGCGGCCGGTGGCCGAATAACCGAAGAAGATCATCTCGCCGGTCTCGGGATCGAACTTGGGATGCGCCGTGAACGGGCCGTTGAGCTTGTTGCCGTAGGTCTCGTAGCCGCCGTCGGGGCCGACCGGCATCAGGCTCGCCGGATCGAGCGAGTAGGGGGCATGCGCCTCCTCGAGCGCCAGCAGGCGGCCGGCGTGCCAGACGATGTTGGTGTTGGCGATGGTGGAGTTGAGCGCAAACACGCGCGGGTCGGTGTAGCGCGGGTTGCCGAAGGTGCCGGAGAGGCCCTCGCCCTCCTCGTTCTCCATCTTCCACTTGGGCGTGCGCACCCAGCGGTTCTTGTAGGAGACGTTGCCGTTCTCGATGTGGAAGGCATGGATCATGCCGTCGCCGCCGAACCAGTGGTAGGGCCCGCGCGGCGCGAATTGCGGGTTGGGGCCGTTGCGGTAGAGGGTGCCGCAGAGCTCGCGCGGCATCTCGCCGGTGATGTGCAGGTGGCCGGCATCCGCCTCGGCGTTCACCGGGCCGTAATAGCCGCGCAGGAAGGGATTGTCGGTCGGGAAGGCCTTGGCCATGGCGGGATCCTCCGGTTAAGACGTAACGGTAACGCCGTGTATCTAAACGGACGCTATCAATACACACTGTGCCCCGCAAGGGGATTCGGTGCTTCAGACAGGGATT
Source organism: Reyranella massiliensis 521 (assembly GCA_945862125.1). Taxonomy (GTDB): domain Bacteria; phylum Pseudomonadota; class Alphaproteobacteria; order Reyranellales; family Reyranellaceae; genus Reyranella; species Reyranella massiliensis_A. The sequence continues at coordinate 6,618 of CAMAYC010000048.1, read as the reverse complement.
TTTTGTGGCCGGCTTTCGATACGCCCGAAATAGAAGTGTCCGCCGATGCCCAACGCCAGGATCAGCAGGCCGAACAGGAACTCGGTGAGGGTGGGGCCCAGCAGGTTGAACAGCGGCGTGGCGGCGAGGTTGAATGCCAGCATCGAGCCCGCCATCACCGCCAGCCGCAGCCTGAAGACGCGGGCGATCTCGGCCCCGCGATAGGCCGTCTGCAGGCGGGTGATCATCGGAATGAAATAGAACGGCCCGCCGAAGCCCGCGATCAACCCCGCCGCCATCATGGCCGGCAGCATCCACGGGTTGGGCAGGAGCCAGGCGGCCACCGCGATCAGTGCGAAGCCGCTGCCCATGGCGACATAGCCCAGGAACATGGTCGACAGCGGCCGGCGGAAGCGGACGCTGCCGGCGATCAGGTTGCCCGCGACGTCGCCCGCGCCGCTGACGCCGATGATCAGGCCCAGCGCCGCCAGCCCCTCGAAGTCGAACAGGCGCGGGTCGTGCTGCTTCACCATCAGCGCGATGCAGAGTTGCAGCGCCACGCTCCACGGCCCGTTGGCCAGTGCATTCACCAGCAGCAGCGTGCCGATCGTGCGTTCGCGCCGCATCAGGCGGGCGCCGTCGACCAGCGCGTCCCAGGCGCCATGGAGACCGCCGCGGCCGCGCCGCGGCTCGTGCGTGGGATCGATCAGGCGGTCGCGCACTGCCCAGATCGCGACACCCGACAGCACGAAGCCCGCGGCGGTGACAGAGAGAAAGTGGATGACCGGCAGGATCGAGTTCAATACCGCGGCCAGCATCGGCCCGATCAGGCGGGCCAGCCGCCAGGTGGCGTCGAACAGGCCGTTGATGGCCTGCATGGCGTCACGGTTGGGCACGAGCACCGGCACCGCCGACTGCAGCGCCGGCGTGAAGACCATGCGGAGTGCCGCGATGCCCATCACCGCCAGCACCAGCAGCGGGATCGACACGCCCCAGATATAGGCGCCGGCAACGGGCATCAGCGCCAGTGCGGCGCTCGCATACTTGGCCCAGATCATGGCGCGGTCGGCGCGCCAGCGGTCGATCACCGAGGCGCCGAGCAGTCCGGCCACCAGCATGGCGCCGTACTGGGCGGCGTTGACATAGCCTGCGGCGTTGCCGATCTGCTCCGCCGCGATCCACACCACGGCGACGCGGAACAGATCCTCGCCGATCGTCGAGGCGGCAAGTCCCGACCACACCGTCGCGACGGCGGGATCTTTTAGCGGACGGAAGATCGGCAGCATCTGGCGTTCAGCTCAGCGGGCCCACACGCCGCCGTCCTTGTTCTTGTAGCCGAGAGACAGATAGGCCGCGTCGACCAGCGGCTGGCCGCGTCCGTTCATCAGCAGGCCGGGGCCCATGCGGTTCATGGTGTAGCCGAACGAGAGACCGGCCGCGGGATCGGCGAAGCCCAGCGAGCCGCCGGCGCCGACATGGCCGAAGGCGGCGCTGCCCAGGAGGACGCTGTCGACGTCGGGACCGAAAACGGTGGCGCCGAGGCTCCGCTTCCTGTTGTCCATCGACTTCATGAAGCCCAGCGCAAAGCGTGTCGGGATGCGCAGGGTGGCGTCGTCGTGCGTCGCCATCGACACCTCGCCCATGCGGGCAAGCGTGGCTGCGTCGACCAACTTGCCGCCGCCATTCGCCAGTGGCGCATACATCCCGGCCAGCCCGCGCGCATTGGTGACGCCGTTGGCCGCGCCGATCTCGGCCGCGCGGCCGGCTCGCGTGGCGAGGCCGCCGCTCAGCACGGCGCCGCTGTTGAAATAGAACAGGGCAGGGATCGATTTCTTGTCGGTCGTCAGGTCGCGCAGGAAGGGCGTCACCGCCTCTTCCGCCTTGTTGACGTAGGGCAGCATGGGCGCGACGCGCGAGTCGACCTCCTCGGGCGTGCCGATCCAGAAGTCGAGTCCGAGAGGCCTCGCAATCTCGTCGCGGAAGAAGGTGCCCAGCGACTTGCCCGAGGCACGGCGCACCATCTCTCCCACCGTCCAGCCGAAGGTGAGACCGTGATAGCCGTTGCGCGTTCCGGGCAGCCAGAAGGGTTCCTCGGCCGCGAGCCGATCCGTCATGTAGGTCCAGTCGTAGACCTTTGCGCCCTCGACCCGGGCGCGGAGCGCCGGCACGGCGGCGGAATGATCGAGCATCATGCGCGTGGTCACGCGCTCCTTGCCGTGCTGGCCGAACTCCGGCCACAGCTCGACTACGGGCGCGTCGAGGTCGAGCTTGCCGCGGCTCGCCAGGATATGGGCACAGAGCGCCGTCGCGCCCTTGGTGCAGGAGAACACGATGCTCACCGTGTCCTGCTTCCAGGGTGTGCCGGCCTTGGGGTCGGCGACGCCGCCCCACAGGTCGACCACTGTCTCGCCGCCCACGGTCAGGCAGACCGATGCGCCGACCTCGCCATTGGCGTCGAAATTCTTCTTAAAGGCCTCGGCGACACGCTCGAAGCCAGGCTTGCACGTGCCCTCAACCATTATTCGGTATCGGCAGCTTGAAGACTTCGAGCAGGAAGCGCGCGGCGTGGCTTAGTGCCGTCTGGTCGATGCCGTGGCCGACGCCCGGGGCGATGTGGACGGCCACGGCGACGTCGTTTTGCTGCAGCGTCTCGGCGGCTCGCTCTGTCAGCACGTGCGGCAGCATCTCGTCGCTGTCGCCATGCGCCAGCAGGATCGGCGGTCGCGACTTGATCTCGGCCGCCAACAAATCCGGCCCGGCCAGCATGCCGGAAAAACCGACGATGCCGGCCAGCGGCTTGGCGCGGCGCAGGCCGACGTGCAGCGCCATCATCGTGCCCTGCGAGAAGCCCACCAGCACGGTCTTCGATTCATCCAGGCCGTAACGCGCCATCGTGTCGTCGAGGAACTTCTCGACGAACGGCGCCGCACTGCGCACGCCCGCCGCCGCGACCTGCGGGTCGAGTCGCGAGATGCCGAACCATTGGTATCCCATGGGGTTGCCCTCGCACCGGTAAGGCGCGTTGGGCGCGTGGAACACCACGTCGGGCATCAACGGCGCCAGCACCGGTGCCAGGCCGATCAGGTCGTTGCCGTCGGCGCCGTAGCCGTGCAGCAGGATCACGAGATGGCCGGGCTTGCCGCCACCCTGCGGGCCGTGGCTTGGTCCCTCGAGTTTGGTCATTTGGCCGTCTTCCCCACCTTGATATCTTCCTTGAGGGGCTTGGGTCCCCAGTCCGGCATGCTGCGGCGATAGTGCCAGAGCAGCAGGGCGGCGGCACTTCGCCAGGGCCGCCAGGCCTCGGCGATTTTGAGAAGCCGCTTTGCGTCGGGCCGCTTGCGCATTCGCTTGAGGTGTTGCGCCGCCACGATCAGCCCGAGGTCGAGGCCGGGCATGATGTCGGGCCGGCCGTGCGCGAACATCAGGTAGATCTCGGCCGTCCAGGGGCCGATGCCCTTGGCCTGGGTCAGCATCGCGATCGCTGCCGCGTCGTCGAGTTCGTCGAGGGCGGCGAAATCGATGCGGCCCTCGGCGATGTCGGTGGCGAGGCTGCGGCCGTAGCGCACCTTGGCGCCGCTCAGGCCCACGGCGCGAAGCTGCTCGTCGGTCTGGGCCAGGAATTCCGCCGGCTCCATCGACGGCACCGCCGCCTCGAGCCTGAGCCAGATGCTGCGCGCGGCATGGACCGAGACCTGCTGGCCCACGATCGAGCGCATCAGCCCGCCGAACCCCGTCGGCATCTCGCGCCGCACGGGATGGCCCACGTCCTTCAGCACGCGTGCGAAATCGGGGTCGACGCGTGCCAGATGGCGCATCGCTTTCTTCAGGTTGGCATCATCGAGGACGATCTTGCTCACGCGCCCGGCATAGCACGCCGTGCGAGGCCGCTGTAACGTCCGATCATGGGCCCCGTCATGCCGCCAGTCGTCACGCGTTTTGCCCCCAGTCCGACCGGCCTGCTGCATCTCGGCAGCGCCTATTCGGCGATGGTCGCCCGCAACCGGGCACGCGAGGCCGGCGGCCGGTTCCTGCTGCGCATCGAGGACACCGACATCCGCCGCTGCCGGCGCGAGTACGAGACCGCCATCCTGGAGGACCTGAAATGGCTCGGTCTCGACTGGGACGGCGCAGTTCGCCGCCAGTCCGATCATTTCTCCGATTACGGCCGCGCCCTCGGCAGGCTCGACGCGCTCGGCCTGGTCTATCCCTGCTTCTGCAGCCGCGCCGAGATCGAACGCGAGATCGCCGCGTCTGCCAGTGCTCCCCACGGTCCGGACGGGCCGCTCTACCCTGGTACCTGTCGCCATCTCGCGCCTGCCGAACGCAAGCGGCGCATCGCGGCCGGCCGTGAACACTGCGTGCGGCTCGATTCGGAGCGCTCGGCGGCGGTGGCCGGACCTTTCGAATTCATCGACGAGCGACGCGGGCGCATCGAAGGCCAGCCGCTGCTGATGGGCGACTTCGTGCTCGCCCGCAAGGACACGCCGACCAGCTATCACCTCTCGGTCACGGTCGACGACCATCTGCAGGGCGTGACCCTGGTGACGCGCGGCGAGGACATCCTGCCGTCGACCCACGTCCATGTCCTGCTGCAACGCCTGCTGGGTTACGCGACGCCGCTCTATGCCCATCATGGCCTGATCACGGACCCGACCGGCCGGCGCCTGGCCAAGCGCGACAAGGACCTCACCATACGGTCGCTACGCGAAAGCGGTTTGAGCCCTGAAGAAGTGCGCCGCCGCATACTGGCGGCGGCAGGCGGGCAGGCCTAACATTCGGCCATGGACCGAAACGAAGAACTGGCCGTCGGGAGGCGGCTGCTCGGCCATATCGACGGCCGCACCACCGATCTCGCGGACTCCCTGTTCCGCAACCGCGTGATCGCCTATTCCTGCCGCGAGCGTGCGCGGCTCGAGCGCGAGCGGCTGTTCCGCGACCAGCCGATCTTCATGGGACTTTCGGCGCGCCTCGCCAAGCCGGGCGACTACGTCACCGAGGACGTGGCCGGACTGCCGGTGCTGATGACGCGGGGCGCCGACGGCAGCGTCAACGCGTTCGCCAATATCTGCCGCCATCGCGGCGCGCCGGTGGCCGAGGGCTGTGGCAACGCGCGGGCCTTCACCTGCCCCTATCACGGCTGGACCTACGATCTCGCCGGCCGGCTGCTCGGCACGACCGACAAGGTGGGCTTCGCCGGCGTCGATCTCGCGAGCCACGGGCTGGTGCGTCTCGCTGCCACCGAACGCCACGGCATGCTGTTCGTGCGGCCGAAGCCTGTGCCGGCGGGCGAGAGTGTCGATCTCGACGTCGATGCCGGCCTGGGTCCGATCGGTGCCGACCTGGCGGCGCTCAAACTGGAAACTTATCCGCTGTTCTCGGCCGATCGCGTGGCGCCCCGCATCAACTGGAAATTCGCCATCGATACGTTTCTCGAGGGCTACCACATCCCGCATCTGCACCGGAAAACCATCGCGCCCTACTTCATCGGCAACTGCGGCACCTTCGACGGCGCCGGCCTCAACGGCCGCATGTGCGTGGCCCGCACCTCGATCGACGCCGTGCGCGACCTGCCCGAGGCGGAACGCAACTATCGCCCGCATGTGATCTCGATCTACCAGCTCTTCCCCAACACCATCCTGATCTGGCAGGTCGACCACATCGAGATCTGGCGCGCCTTCCCCGGCCGTGACGATCCCAGCCGCTGCGACATCGAACTCACGATCTACACGCCAGCCGACTCCAGCCGGCCGGACTCGTACTGGCAGAAGAACCGCGACATCGCGATCCGCACGGTGATGGAAGAGGATTTCCCGCTGGGCGAGCGCATGCAGATCGGTTTCGAGTCGGGCGTCACCGAGGAAGTGCTCTACGGCCGCAACGAGCCGTCGCTGGTCCACTTCCACAACTCGATCCGCAACGCCCTCGGGGTTCCAACTTGACGCTGCCCGAGCGGCTGCCCGACTTCCCGACGGGTGGCTGCGCGGTGGTGATCGGCGGGTCGGGCGGCATCGGCCGCGCCATTGCGGTCCAGCTCGCCGAACGCGGTTGCGACGTGGCGCTGAGCTACTTCAAGGGCAGCGCGCGGGCCGACGAGACGGCCTCGCTGGTGCGTAGCGCCGGCCGCGAGGCTCACGTCGGCCAGGTCGATCTGCGCGAGGAGGCCGAGGTCCGCCGCTTCGTCGACGAGGCGGCCCAGCATTTCGGCGGCGTCCATACCGCAGTCTACGCCGCCGGCCCCTACATCCCGATGCGCTTCATCGGCCAGCAGCTGGCCGCGCCGTTCCGCGAGGTCATGGAGCACGATGCCTTCGGCTGCTTCCACCTGGTCCAGGCGGCGCTGCCGCATCTGCGCACGGCCAAGGGCAGCTTCACCGCCATCGTGACACCGGCCATCCGCCGCTATGCCGTGCGCGACATACTGAGCGCCGCGCCCAAGGCCGCCATCGAGCAGCTGGTGAAGGGACTGGCCGCCGAAGAAGGCCGATTCGGCGTGCGCGCCAATGCCGTCGGTGTCGGGGTCATCACCGACGGGCTCTATCACGCGCTGGTGGAAAGCGGCGACTTCGACCAGCGCTTCCTCGACGCGTCGCGTGCGGCCATGGCACTGAAGCGCCTCGGCACGGCCGACGAGGTTGCGGA